>CAIWAN010000067.1 GCA_903910705.1 uncultured Candidatus Marinamargulisbacteria bacterium | reverse complement strand
TGTTTTCGGTATTGATTCTGATTCTGCTAATATCATCTGTGCCTCCCGTATTGTTAGGGGGTGCTTGAGAGATTTCGTTAGATCTCGGACATAGCACCAATTCCTGTCAATATGTTGCACACGATGTGGGTATATCCGCCAGGCACGTTTTGTTTTAGATGAATTTCGTAAGAAAAATGGAGGTTAAGACGATAAAAGAGGTCCTATCCGAAACCTTCTCAGGTGACCGTCCCTCTCACTTGGTATATACTTTAAGTCGATGCTTAAAACGTGGACTCGTGAACTGACCAACTTGATCTTTATCCTTATGGGCATCCTCTCGGCGGGGCTCGGGGTCAAAGGGTTTTTATTATCCGCCCACTTTATTGACGGTGGGGTGACGGGTATTTCGATGCTAGTGTCGAGCATCACCGGCTTACCTTTGGCCGTCTTTATCCTCATTTTCAATCTACCTTTTGTTGCTTTGGCGTTTCGACAGATCGGGCCAAGTTTCGCGCTCAGAAGTGCTTTAGCCATAACAGGGCTTGCTCTATGTATCGCCTTTGTCCCCTTCCCTTTTGTGACACCTGACAAACTCTTAACTGCGGTCTTTGGGGGGATCTTTTTGGGTGCGGGGATCGGGTTTGCAATCCGAGGCGGGGGTGTCCTTGATGGCACCGAGATCGCTGCTTTGATCATTAGCAAAAGCCTTCATTTCCTGCGCGTCGGGGATGTTATTCTCATCTTAAATATCTTTATCTTCTCCGCAGCCGCTTGGGTGCTTGGCATCGAATCGGCCCTTTACTCGGTTTTGACCTACTTCTCGGCGTCGAAAGCCGTCGACTTTGTTATTCGGGGTATTGAAGAATATACCGCCATCATTGTTATATCTGAAAAAAGCGCGGACATTCGTGAGACCATCGTTCGCGTCTTGAATCGCGGCGTTACCATTTACAAAGGACGCGGCGGCTTATCAGGCTCGGACATTGACATCCTTTATTGTGTCGTTACACGGCTAGAAATCGGTACCGTCAAAAATGCGATCCATGAGATCGATGACTCGGCTTTTATTATGATCCACCCCTTAGCCGATGCCATTGGGGGAAAGATCAAGAAATCGGCGCTCCATCAAACATGAAGGCCTATCTTGAATGTGTCCCCTGTATTACCTCCCAGATCATTCGGATCCTTAACAAACAAGAACCCGATACGGCCAAACGCCAAGCCATTTTATCAAAGATCCTTGTTCATTTTTCCGGCGAGGACATCACCGCTCACTCCGCTCCTTCACTAACCCAAGGGGTTCACCAAATATTAAAAGAAAGTCTTGGCTTTCGAGATCTCTATATCGAAGACAAGGCCTTTTGTAATCGTGAAGCCCTGCTTCATTTTGATGCGGCAACCACGCTCTTTGAAGCGTCTAGCGACCCGCTCGAGACGGCGATCAAACTCGCCATTTCAGGCAACTTGATTGACTATGGGGCTCTTTCTCACTTTGACGTCGCTCATGTTATTGATGATTATGTTCATCGGCCGTTCTCGATCGATCATTTAAAGTCGTTTCGCGACAACTTAGCCAAACCTCAAAACATCCTTTATATTTGCGATAATGCTGGTGAGATCGTTTTTGACAAAATTCTGGTTCAGTATTTAATCACCAACGGGCATCAGGTGACCGTCGCCGTCAAAAGCGAACCCATCTTAAACGATGCCCTATACGAAGACGCCGTCAGTGTGGGTATGACGGACATCACCACCGTCATCCCAAGCGGGTCTAGCACGGCCGGAACCCTGCTTAGCCAATCCACACCAGCGTTTCGTCAGGCATTAAATGGGGCAAGTTTGATCATTTCAAAGGGGCAAGGCAACTTCGAAACCCTCAGCGAGGAAACCTTTTCAAGTCCGCTTTACTATTTGCTGCTTAGTAAATGTCCGCATATCTCGAAGGTTCTCCATATAGAACCCTTCTCATTGATGCTCGTCGAGCATGCGGCAATGTTCGGGGCTAAGTAGCGAGTTTCTTCAACTTTGCATCAAATGTGTTCAGGGGGATATTGTCTGACTGATGAAAAGCAAGAAGCAGACAGTCAACGAAGTCAAGCGTGTTTGCTCCCCATAACAACAAAGCCTGCATTAGATTTTCTTTTCGATCACAAATTATCCCTTTATATAGGAGTAAGCCGGTCAAGGCATGGACGATTTGAGAACGTCCTAATCCATAGCCACCAGACAGAACATAAACACACTCAGCAATGACAGCATCTAAGATCAGGGCTTTATCCTGCCCTACTTTTACCTTTTCGAAGAAATCCTGAACCGTCGTATTGAATTTAGTATCGTCCATTAACAGATATCGTAAAATATAGTTGGTATCAACCAAAAATTGACTATTTGTTTTCATGAGCAACCTTTGCCCAAGCGCTCTTTCTAGCCTCTTCGTAGGAGACTTTTGCTACTTGCCCGCCGAGACACCCACCGACATCCTCAATTGAATGCAAAAGGATGCCCTGATTCGTCACGCTGATCTCCATAATGCTTGAGGAGAGATTGTTTCGCATTGCCTTGGGAATGGTTATTTGACCTTTGCGGGACATAATGACTGTTTGCGCCATAAACATCAACCTCCTACGAAAATATTATTCCAACAAATTGGCAAAGTCAAACATTTATTTTCCGTCATACCAATTTATCGACATATTAATTCTAACTAACGACTTGTCCGCCGAATTGATCGCGGATACGACGGATGTGTTCGGGGATCTCATCCTCCATCAGCTTGGATTCTTTGAACGAATCTTTGCCCATGTCCGCGGGGATGCCGGATGCATCGATCAAAACGAATTGTAATAGATAGGGTTTACCTAAGACCATTGTAGCGAGGTCTTGTATCGTTTTCTTTGCCGCGTCCTCCTGCACTTTTCCAAAATGGAATTTGTGTTGGGGCTTGAAGGCGATGATCAATTTTTCATCTTCGACTTGAACGGGGGTCGCCTCCATCAAAAACCCAGCGAGCTGCAAATGTCGGTTTTTCTTGAGCACTGCGAGCAACTCCGGCCATTTATGCTTAATCGTCACCAGATCAACTTCGGCAATGGGGTCAGAACTGACGGGGAAATGATGAGATAGGTCTGGCTCGGGGGGTTCTTCGATGGGTCGAGGCGGCGCCACAACGACAGGCTTGGCGGCTACTTTGGGCGCAATTGGCCTTGGAGGAACAACAGGGGCAGCCACTGGAGTTGGCACAATGGATGCGGCCGCTTGAGGACTGAACACATCAAGCAACAAGGTCTCCGTGTAAATGCGAGGGTCTTCCATGGTACGTAGATCAGGCAGTGATTGAGATAAACGTCGGATCATTTGGGTTAAGGCAGATGGCGTATACATCCCCGACACTTCTTTAAGGAGGGTGAGTTGATCGGGTGTAGCAAGGAGTTGCGATTCCAATTTCAGATGGATCAATAACACTTCTCGGAATAACTCGGTCAGGTCGGATAGAAAGCGTAAAGGATCGATACCGATAAAAAACAGTTCATCGATCTTTTTAAAATAGGTGGCCAGATCATTACCATAAACCGCACGGATCAACATGACTTGGTCGGAATAATCGACCGAACCTACCACCTCGAGCACTTGCGGCACATCGATCTTACCCTTGTCATTAAACGCCAACACTTGATCGGCGATCGACAAGGCATCCCGAAGATGGCCGCCACTATACCGTGCGATGGTTTGAATGGCAGCGGTTGTTACAGTGGTTTTTTCATTTTTCAGAATAGTATCGAGATGCTTAGCAATACCGGCAGGTGAAATTTTTGAAAAATCAAGCCGCTGACAGCGAGACCTGATTGTCACAGGGATCTTTTGGGCATCAGTCGTGGCGAGGATAAAAATAACGTGCGCAGGGGGCTCTTCTAAGGTTTTGAGCAAGGCATTAAACGCCGCCGTACTCAGCATATGCGTTTCATCAATGATGTAGATCTTATGCTTCGCGGTCGACGGCAGAAAGCCCACCTTATCGATCAATTCTCGGACATTCTCGACCCCATTGTTACTGGCCGCGTCGATCTCGATCACATCGACATTATCGCCATGGGTGATCGTTTCACAGTTATGACAATGACCACACGGCTCAGCGACATTCTTATCAAGATTTAAGCAATTGACGGCTTTGGCAAAGATCCGAGCGAGTGATGTTTTCCCCGTACCTCGTGGGCCCGCTAGGATATAAGCGTGGGCAATTCGGTCAAAGCGGATCGCATTTTGTAAGACGCGAATAACAGAGGTTTGTTCAACAATGTCCGCAAATGTTTGGGAGCGATATTTCCGATATAACGACAAGTAACTCATGGGCAGATTATATCATGTCATCGATACAGACGAGGCACCCTTTTACCGATGCTGCACATCACCTCATAGTCGATGGTTTGGGTACGATTGGCGATGGACTCCGCCGAAATCAGCTCGTCCCCTTCGGCACCAATTAACGTCACGGCATCCCCTTGGTTTACGACAAGATCGTCAGGTATCGCAACGGTTGTCATATCCATACAAACACGCCCAACCAAAGGACATCGCCGACCATGAATCAGCACCTCACCCTTTCCCGACAACAAACGGCTATAGCCATCCGCATACCCGACACTCAAAACCGCAATGCGCATAGCATTGGGCGTGATATAGGTTTTTCCATAGCCGATAGGGGTATCTGCTGGCAGGGTCTTAACGTGGATGACTCGCGTGGCAAAGGTCAATACGCCCTTATATAAAGCAATTCCCACCCGAACCATATTGTAATGTGACTCGGGGTAACGCAGAGTCGCTGCTGAGTTAGCGATATGGTAGATCGCTACATTATAGTGATGGCGCTTCAAGCTAATCGTCACCTTCTTGAAACGATCCATTTGAAGCCGACTGTAAGTATCATCCGTTCCGTCAGCATCAGAAAAATGGGAGAACACGCCTTCTAGCTGCAAATAGGGGTTTCGAGAGATCAGATCCACCATGGGCAAGACATCGTCGGGATCAACACCAACACGACTCATACCCGTGTCCACTTTCAAGTGAACGCGCGCAGGCTTACCAAATTTGGCGGCCATTTTTGAAAGATCGGCCAAGAACGACTGAGTATAAACAGACAACGTAATATTATAATAAAGAACCGCTTGCACCCGATCGACATCGGTCGGCTCGGTCAACATCAAAATGGGGGTGACGATTCCGGTCTCTCGAAGTTCGACGGCTTCATCCACCGTGGCTACACCAAAATAGTCTACTTTTTCGTCTTCTGCCACTTTAGCGAGTTCAGCCGCACCATGCCCATAAGCATCGGCTTTAACAACAGCCAGAAATAATGTTTGGGGTGCTAATTGTTCTCGGATCGAGCGAATATTGTGTCGAAATCGACTCGTGTTAACAACTAGGCTAGTTCTCATAGCCCTTAGGATGAGAGAAGTGCCAATGGGCGGCGGTTTCGATGATTTTATCCAAATGATAGGATGGTGCCCAACCCAACTCTTTTTTAATTTTCTCACTGGACGCGATAAGGGTCGGTGGATCACCGGGGCGGCGTGCCCCATAGACAACCTTTACCTTCTTTCCGGTGACCAATTCCGTTTGGGTGACGATTTCTTTAACACTAAATCCTTGACCATTCCCCAGATTAAATGAGGTGGAGCGTTGTTCGCCTAGAATGTACTGAAGACCGAGAATATGGGCCTTCCCAAGGTCTTTGATGTGAATATAGTCGCGCACACACGTACCATCAGGGGTTGGATAATCGTCACCATAGATCGTCAACGCATCCCGTTGCCCCTTTAACACTTGGAAGATGATCGGTAGCAAGTGGGTCTCGGGGGTATGGTCTTCGCCGATCTCGCCGCTGTCATCCGCACCTGCAGCATTAAAGTAACGAAGCGCAACCGATTTGACACCGTGGGCGACATCAAACCAATGCAACATTTTCTCAAAGATCAGCTTGCTCTCACCGTAGGGATTCGTAGGATGCTGAGGGGTTGATTCGGTAATGGGTGACTCATTGGGCTGACCAAAGGTAGCCGCCGTCGACGAGAAAATAATGGATTTGACCTTATTTTTGACCATCGACTTGAGCAGTTGGTGTCCGCCCTCGACATTGTTTTCAAAATAGAGTTCGGGCTTTTCCATGGATTCGCCCACCAAACTTTTCGCACAAAAATGCATGACGCCCTCTATAGGATAATCGTGAAAGGCTCGGTCAAGGTCATGACTTTGACGAACATCCCCCCAAACAAAGTGCTCATCCTTTACCGAGGCCTTGTGCCCTGTCGATAGATTATCAAAAATGACGGGGATATAGCCGGCCTGCTTAAGCTGTCGAACCACATGCGACCCAATGTAGCCCGCGCCACCCACAACAAGGATATGCTTTGACATGGTCCTATCTTAACATAGAGAGGTGATTTTGCGGTATAATGCAAGCACGATGTCACCCATTATTTCTATTAATCAAATTTCAAAAACGTATCATCAAAAGCGAAGCCCCGAGGTCACCGCACTTAAAGATGTTAGTCTCTCTATCCCCGAAGGCGCTTTTTTCGGATTAATCGGCCCGAACGGGGCTGGCAAATCCACCCTTATTAAAGTACTGACGGGCCTTTGCATCCCCGATACAGGCAGCGTTTCGGTGGGTGGGAACGATGTTATAAAAGACTATCAAGCCGCCCGACAAATGATCGGCGTTTCGCTTCAAGAACACGCCTTTGACCCTTATCTACTGGTCGAGGAAGAGCTTTACATCACGGGTGGCTACTACGGGAAGTCAAAAGAATACCTCAAGATGAAAGTCCCCGACTTGCTTGAGCAGTTTAATCTTTCGGATAAAAAAAGAACCTTCACCGATAAGTTATCCGGTGGCATGAAGCGCCGATTGGCCATCACCAAGGCACTTATTCACGATCCGAAGATCATCATTCTGGACGAACCCACAGCTGGACTCGATGTTGCGCTTCGCCATGAACTTTGGGAGATCCTCGAATCGTTGAACAAAACAGGCATCACCATTTTACTCACAACCCATTATCTAGAAGAAGTCGAACATCTTTGTGATGAGATCGCCATCATCAACAAAGGCAGCATTATTTATCAAGGCAAGAACAAGAAAAAGGGACTGACCGAAAACTCGGAGCTTGAGCAACTTTTTATGGAAATGGTGGATCAACATGAATCTGATACGATTTAAAACCCTCCTCTATCGCGAGATCATTCGGTTTTTGAAGGTCATCAATCAGACCATTTTGTCCCCTGTCTTATCGAGCGTCCTTTACCTTGCCGTGTTCGGCATTGTGTTGGGCGGACAGATCAATCATGATGGCTCGTATATCGCGTTCATTATTCCCGGTATCATCGTCATGGAGGTCATGATGGCCGCGTATTCAAACACCTCCTCTTCGCTCTTTCTGTCCCGATATTTACACATGATCGACCACTTACTCGTAACCCCCATCACCTACACCGAACTGGTACTCGCTTATATTTTTGGTGGCGTGTTTCGGGGAGCACTCGTCGGAACGCTGATCGAACTTGTCAGTATCCTCTTCTCCCCCTTTCATATCGCTCATGGACTATGGGTAATCTTTTTTACGATCGGCATCAGTATTATCTTCTCTGGCATCGGGCTAGTTGTTGCATTGTGGAGTGAAGAATTTGAGGATCTGTCCATCGTCACCACCTATTTTATTACCCCCTTTACCTTTCTAGGGGGTGTTTTCTACTCGGTGAAATTGTTGCATCCCGCCCTACTCGCCATTACTCGATTTAATCCTTTCTTTTATTTGATCGATGGCTTTCGCTGGGCCATGATCGGCAAGAGTGAAGGCGATATCGTCATTAGCATTATCTTAACCATCGCTCTTTCAGTCTTTCTTACGCTCGTTAACATTCACCTTTTCCGAATCGGCTACAAGATCAAACAATAATGAAAAGTCCCCTTCAAGATCAAGTTGACGAATGGATAGCCCAGCATTCTTTTGGGCTGACGCACCCTGTCTATTCATCACTTGATTTACGGATCGCCCCTTACAAGTCGGCGGTGGTCGATGTCAATCTTTTCCCTTGTGGGTTCAATAATCTTTGTGAAACCATGATCGAATCCTCCTCGAAGTCGCTTCTAGCCTATATGGAGGCTCACTACCCTCAAGCAAAAAAGATCGCCATCTTTTGCGAAGCGCACACCCGAAACAACTTTTACTTCTTAAATCTCAAAGCCCTCGACACCATCATTACAGGGGCGGGATACCGGTGTTTATTTGTTCACCCGACGATTGAAGGCGAAAAGGAGGGGCTTCATTTCAGTCTGTCGCACCTTGCCAAGGCCGATATCGTCATCAGCAACAATGACTTCTCTGATGGATATTCACCGCTTCTTGAGAATTTACCCATTCCGGTCATCCCCCATAGATCGCTTATTTGGGCCAAACGACGCAAAAGCCACCATTTTTCTATTATTAAAGATCTTGCTGCCGAATTGGGGGATCGGCTCAACCTCGATCCATGGCTCTTTTCTTGCGAATATGAAGTCGAGCAACAGGCCGATCTTCGCGACCCGCATTCGCTAGACAGCATTAAGGCAAAGGCAACCCTTCTTTTTGATAAACTCAATCAAAAATATACCCAACTTGGCATCAACGCAGCCCCAACGCTATTCATTAAAGATGACGCGGGCACCTACGGTATGGGCATTATGACGATCCAAAGCGTTGAGGAGCTTGACCATCTCAATCGAAAAACCATCAATAAAATGCATGTCGGCAAACAACACACGATCAACGATCTGCTTATCCAAGAAGGTGTACCGAGTCTTGTTCGACATTTAGAGGCGGTAGCCGAACCGGTTCTCTACTGTGTGGGGAATGCTTTTGTAGGGTCTTTTCTTCGCGTCAATTCTTTGCGTGATGAGTTGGCCAACCTGAACGCCAAAGGCATGGAATTCTTTCGACTTTGCGAACAAGATGATAAAGACAAACGGCAACTTCCCCCTGAATGTTGCGGCCTTGATATCATGACCGATCCATCCCGTATTGCCGCCAAACTTTCTCTTCTTGCTGCCGCCATCGAAAACACGCAAGCCCTCGCCGCATGAAGATCTTATTCATCATTGAGAGTCGCGCCCAGCATATGATGGACTGTTATTCCGACGATCGACTTATGGCCGAGCACCTTTCTCGTGGACATGATGTATGGGCGTCCGAGCCCATCGATCTGGTCGTCAACGAGGGTACACTCTATGTCCATGCCTATCGTTATCACCGTCAAGAAACCTCGATCTCCTTTATCGATCCTGCCCAACATCGGGTCAATGACTTTGACTTCATCTATTTTCGAGCGATGCCTCCTGTCGAAAAAGATGTTCTGCTGGCTACCTATTTGATGAACGATGTGAATATCCCCATTTGCAATGCCCCAGCGGCTATTCGAAATCTTAACGAAAAGCTGAACGCGCTCCAGTTTGCGTCCTTCATGCCGCCCACCCTCATATCCGCTCATCCAGAAGACATTCTAGCCTTTGCGGGAAAAGTGGGATGGCCACTCGTCCTAAAGCCACTCGATGGGTTTCAATCAAAGGGTGTCCTCAAGATTGATACGGCTGAGGAGATGCCGGTGATCACCCAACTGATGATGGCACAACCCTATCTAAAAGAGGTTGAGAAAACAGGGTCAAAGCGAGTCTTTATCCTAAAGGGTAAGTTTATCGGGGCGATCTCATTCTTGCCCGACCTAGGCGACTTTCGAACCAACTTTGGTCGCGTTCCAAGTTATGCAGCCACGTCTCTTTCCGACTCAGAGGCTCTGGCTTGCCAAGAGATCGGCGCTCATTTACTGAAAGAAGGTGTTTCTCTCGCCGCACTCGACTTTATTGACAACTACTTATTGGAGATCAATATCACCTGCCCTGGCGGCATCCCCGAGTATGACAAACAATATGGTGTCAAACTTGAGGCGATCATCGTTGATGGATTAATATCAAGAAAATAGGCTATAAAATTGTGACGCAAACCCCGTCCTCGCTCGATAACTTAGTATATGCGACACAAAATTAGGGCGCATAAAATTTGGTCGGGTAGATGAGTAAAAACGGAGAGCTAAATGGGCTTGAACCCAGACAAACAACGAGATAAAAGCACTTGACAGTGAGCAAGGGCCCCCAAAATTTTTTAGGGGTAAAACACATACCTCTAAT
>CAIWAN010000066.1 GCA_903910705.1 uncultured Candidatus Marinamargulisbacteria bacterium | reverse complement strand
TTAGAGGTATGTGATTTACCCCTAAAAAATTTTGGGGGCCTTTGCCCGCTGTCAAGTGCTTTTATCTCGTTGTTTGTCTGCGCTCAAGCCCATTTAGCTCTCCGGTTTTACTCATCTACCCGACTAAATTTTATGCGCCCGTTTGATCTGAACAAAAATCGCTGGACTATGCCATGATGTAGGACGACCGGTTAGGTAGGCACCCGGAACACTGTAGTCGGTATATGTCTCTTGATACCCACCGATAACCGTCGTTCCGGTTTTAAATGATTGTCCCAAACTAAGACCGGTCTGCGCTTTATAGAATTGCGATCCATATACCGCATCTAGACTGGCGGGATCAAGAATGACGTTCTGAAACCCACTGGACATATTCACAAACGGAGAAAACTTTGTTTGAGACCGTTCGTAGGCTGAATCAGCTTGCTTAACCTTATATCCCAAAGTCTTTGATGACAGATTATTTTCAATTATTTCATGTATCGCTTGTTCAAGAGTTATCTCAGCTGTTGCCGCTATGGTGGCTACAGGGGTTAACAACAAACAAATCATCGCGAACATGACCATCCAACTTTGTTTATTCATAATGCACCTTTCTTTCCGCAGACAATATAGTCATATTTCGTTTTACAGTCGAAATTAAGACAAAAAAAATTACATGCCGTTTGCGATTAACCTTGCCGTAATCTCTATCTTTTGACTTGTCTCGAGGTCATCTCTATTATCTCTGAAAAGAAACATGTGAAGCGCATAAATAATACCCAGTATAGTTTCTGACACGATCTCAAGCTCTTCAATCTTAAAGTTGATTTCTTTTGATGCAACCCCTTCAAGCAGTATATCTTTAATGAAATCTTTCTCAGAATCTTTGATTTTTTGAGAGATTTTATCTACATAGGATCGATTGCCTTTGATCTCGTCACGGACAATACTAAAAACCATTCCAAATTTATGGATCTCTTTTAGCGATGAAATGACATATAACTTAAGTTTTTCTTTGCTTGAGCTGACATGTTCAACGCTTTTTTTAGCGGACATCAATAGTTGTTCAATCTGCCGAGTAATAACCGCTTCGAAAATCTCTTCTTTGCTTTTAAAGTAATAATATAGGGTGCTTTTTCCCTTTTGTGCTTCAGAAGCAATATCTTCCATTGTGGTTTTATTTAATCCCCATTTTTGGAAAACACGTTCTGCCGATCCAAGAATATCTTCTTTTACAGCTTGATCTTTATCGGGCGCATTAATTTTTTCGACCATAATCGTATTTTAGTCTAAATCAATCAATTGTCAACGCCTTATTCCGGATATGTTCCGTTAAACTATATCATTCGTCTTCAAAAGGGTTTCGACAGAATTCGTTCGAAGGTTTGATAAACGCAAATAAAGGCTTTAATAGTTGATTTGAAAGTCGCCCAGAAAACCGCATATAACAGGTCATATCTTCAGCTTGCGCAACAACAGAGCTTTTCATAGCGATCGACGTTCTGCCTGTATTTATTCGCAGGAATGGCTTATCTATGGCCGCTCTTATATCATCCAACATAAAGTTCTGATACAACTCAAACGTCTTATTTTGGGAGTAGTGGAGCCCGTGAGCATATCCTTCCATCATTTCATTATTCAATATTCGGGTGGTAAACCCAACAAGAATTCCTTCGTGAAAAAAAGCCTCACAAATAAAAAGATCACCCAATTTTCGTTTTAACTCAACAAAATAATCAGGAGAGAGGACAAACAGTTTGTATTTAGCCTTGTCCACGACTTCAGAATAGAGGGCGAACACCTCATTTCGGTACTTGATCAGATCGTCCAGATCAAGGCTCTTTCGCTTTAACATCGTCCCCTTCTTAATAGAACTAGTAGCCCGTTTTCGATACTTTGATTTCATCTCCCCTAAATAGGCGTCAAAAGAGACCCAATTGCTTCGGATCGGAATAACCAAGTTTGGCCCTGCATCAAAAGAATAATACCCGAACGTCTCGAGAATATGGCGGGGATACTCATGTTTATCATAGAAGTCTTTAACTAACGTAACAGACACTTTTCTTTTTTCTGATCGCCTGATTGAAAACGCAACCTCGGCAATAGCATGTAAGGCTTGTTCTGAATGGCTCTCAGCGAACATAAACCCATGTTCGCCACTCAGCAACACATTGCCACAAACAAGAAGGCGAAGGGACAGATGACTCGCGAACCGATCATGAAAGCGAGACCAAATACCATGTACTGGACGGTGAAGTCTGCGATCTAGCTCTAAAATCTGAAAATAGGCGATCCCTACGGGAATATTGTGATCAATAAAAACCACATAACGAAACTCCATATTATCTGGGGGTGCCTGCTCTAGCGCAGATAAATATTCTGAAGATAAGAATACATCATTTTTCAGATTACCGAGGTTCCATGTACTTGACGGGACATCAGTAAAAGACGAGTAAACAGAAAAAGAAAGCCCCGAGGGAACAGGCTTTCCCGTAACTCGACTATAATGCGAGGCCCAACGCAGCTTAAGTTTATTGGCGATGATCGAATGAATAATTGTCACGATATGATCCTTATTTTTTATAAACAGAGAAAAACAGCAACACTTTACCCCTTAGTCTAAACATCGGCAATAAGGGTTTAAATCCTTGATGGCGATAAAAGAAATAGGCAGGACTATCAACCTTTGTTAGTAGGATCACCAAACGCCCCCCCTTCAACCGCAATGTCTCCAGAGTAGTCGAAAGCAAGGTCTTACCGATCCCTCGTCCATGATAAGTCTCATCGATAAAGAGTTGGTCGAGGTAGAATATCTTTGACACAACTGGAATATCGTATCCTGTCAGAAATCCAACCGATCTCGATTCGATTTTGGCAACCTTACCAAGAAAGCCCCTCCTCGATCTTACTTTCTCAAGGTTTTCTTTGATCTCTTCAATTGTCCACGTCTCGTGCCAAGGGCTTTTCGAAAAAACATATTTAAAGAGAACGCCATAGTCCGCAGTATCGGACTCGGACAGGGGGCTAATCACCACTGATCCTTGTGACATTATTCTATGGCCTCGACATAAGTCTTGATCGCACGAAGATAACTGCCCCCCGAAACATCATGATGGGCATCTTTTACTATAACAGATACATTGTTTGCGATTGAGTTCTTCCGAAAATAGATCATGCGAGGGTTAATCAAGAAACTATCGTGTTCACCATACAACAAGATAATTCCCTTGGATCGGCTATGAGCAAACGTGAGTTTCTGTTTTGAATCATTCGTTATAAGGCCTAAAAGTTGTTTAAAGGGGAACTGTTGCAGCTTTCTATCTTCGTCAAACACTGGCGACATGGAGCAGAGCAGCGCTTGCTCCGAAGCAATCCGTTCTGACACCTTGTAGGCCATAACCGCGCCAAAGGAGAACCCAAAAAGATAGACCTTTGAGTGGGGAAATGATGTGCAGATTACAGCCCCAAGTTGATCCGCTGTTTCGGAAAGATGGTTAAGGCCCACACGTCTCCAATCAATATCAACATAGATCGGGGTAATGCCCTTTGACAGATAATAGCGGCCGATCTTGGTATATTCTAAATTGGTTGTTTGTTGCCCAACGCCAGTGAAGATGACGGCAATTTTTTTGAAAGACGCTGAAGGGGTATAGCCTAACTGATAGAAACGATCATTAGAACGAGGGGCAAGAAAAAGCCCACCGGCTATCAGAACAGCAATCAAGCCACTTGCGATCCAGAGTTTATTCAAATTATATGAAAGTAAAATGAATGACTCCGCTTCATTATCATCTATAAAACATCTTGCCTTCCAATCAGACCCTTGATCACAACCCCCGCCAAGATGAAGCCAGCGACTGACGGGACGAACGAGATGCTGCCGGGAACCTGACGACGAACAGTACAATGCTTTGAGCTGCCTTCTGAACAAACACAGTTCATTTTGCAGCTTAAATGAGGAAGATCGAGTGGTTTCAGCGGTTGTTCTTTAGAATAAACGACTTGAAGCGACTTTACGCCCCGTTCCTTTAGCAATTTTCGAACCACTTTGGCCAAGGGACACACGGAGGTTGAATAGATATCCTCGACTTCTAGCTGGGTTGGGTCTAATTTATTGCCTGTCCCCATCGAACTTATGATGGGTATACCGAATTTTGCGGCTTTGATAACAAGATCAATCTTTCCGGTCACATTATCGATCGCATCAACAATATAGTCATAGCCTTGTTTTAACGTCTCGTTGGACGACTCTGGCGAGTAAAACGCATGGTATGCAGTGACCTCTGCCTTGGGGTTGATCTCAAGAATCCGTTGTTTCATGACCTCCACTTTAGATAGTCCGACGGTTAGATGAGTGGCATGGATCTGACGATTGATGTTTGTGACACAAATGGTATCGTCGTCGACAAGAACGAACTTCCCTACACCGGCCCTTGCAAGCCCCTCAGCCGTATACGACCCCACTCCACCAATACCATATATGGCGACGGTGGAGTGGTGAAGTTTCTCTAGGGCCTCACGGCCTATCATTAATTCGGTTCGGGAAAACTGGTTCAAGGTCTATTTAAAGAATCGTTTAAGGAGTCCTTCAAATGCCTGACCATGTCGAGCCTCATCTTTACACATTTCATGAACCGTATCATGAATAGCGTCATAGTTTAAGGCTTTTGCTTTGGTAGCGATCTCTTTCTTTCCCTTGCAAGCACCATTCTCGGCTTCGACTCTTTTTTGCAAATTAGTCCGGGTATCCGCGACGAGCACTTCACCCAACAATTCAGCAAAACGGGCCGCATGATCGGCCTCTTCATAAGCAATGCGCTTATAGGCTTCGGCTATCTCAGGAAACCCTTCTCGATCCGCCTGACGACTCATCGCGATATACATCCCTACTTCGGTACACTCGCCTACAAAATTCATTTTGAGCCCTTCAACGATCTCAGCGTCTAAACCTTTTGCGACACCGATCTTATGCTCATCGGCCCAAACAAGTGCGGCGGTCTCTTCTTTAAGAATAAACTTCGAGGCGGGTGCATGGCACTGAGGACATGTTGCAGGGGGTTCATTCCCTTCGTGGACAAAACCGCAAACTGAACATACGAACTTTTTTATCATCTTGCTCTCCTTCTTAATTAAACTGATTTTATTAAACCATGGGCGTCAAGAGCTCAGCATCGCCGCTGCGACCGCATAAGCTTGACTATGACTGAGGGAAATTTCAACCTTCAAACCCAAATCATTGAGCAAAACTTTGGTTTCCCCATGAAAATGAAGAACCGGCTTCCCACTTTCTTCATTGATCACTTCGATCTCTTTCCAACGCAACACTTTCAAGGCTTCGATCGCTTTAAAAACGGCTTCTTTTGCCGCAAAACGAGTGGCCAAACGAGCTGCTATCACTTTTCTTGACTTTGCCTGATGACAATAAGCTAACTCAGTCTCTGTATATACGCGTTTTAAGAATTCTTGGTCGGGTACAAGCGCTTCGAGGCGATCGATCTCAACGATGTCGACACCGATCATTTTGACTTAAGGGAAAGTTCCTTTTTCAGAAGCTGAAAAAGATAAAGGGGAATCTGAGCCATTCGTCCCACCCGTGAAGGTTCTTGAATTAAACGATAAACCCATTCAATGCCAGCGCTTTGCATCCATTTTGGCGCACGCTTTAGCGTTCCTGATATCACATCGAAACTCCCACCAACGGTTACTTTTACGGGGACAGTCAACTTTTTAATATGGTCATAAATAAACAGCTCTTGTTTGGGGAACCCCATCCCGACAAAAAGGATATCGGCCTGACTTTGGTTGATGTCATCGACAATTTGATCGATCTCGTCCCGTCGATAATACCCATCATGAAAACCCACGACATCATAAGCCGGTAATAGGGTTTTTGTGGCCGTAACTGCCTGAGCCAAAATATCGGCCTTTGAGCCCAAATAGTAGACCTTGTAGCGACGATGGGATGCTTGGCCAAGTTTGATCAAAGCATCAATGCCCGTCACTCTTTTTTTAATACTTTTCCCCAAAAGTCGAGCCAACCAGATAATAGTCGTACTATCAGGAATACGGATATCCCCTCGTTTTAACACCTTCATCATATCGGGATCTTTGAGACAATCGCCCAAAATTTCTGTCGTTGGGGTTAATAAAAAGCAACCTTTTTTGGCAAGGATATATCGATCAATAGTCGAAATTAACTCGGGGTAATCTTCCGAGAAAAACTCAACCCCTCCAATTGTATTATCCTGTTTTGTCATATTTGATGATGATATTATTTATTAGGTTGTCTTTGGACTCTTTGACGAGATCATCAACTAATACGGAAAGCTGAGTTTGATAACGTTTTCGCTCTTTAAAGACAAGCCCTAGATTACTATATAGCTCGCCTTTCTGTAAATCAGAGAATCGAATTACGGGCTGTTTTACTTCTTTGCAAAAACTATTTACCTTATCGTGAAAGTGGATCCCTATAAAGGGGACCCTCGCCGAGGCGCTCAAAATAAGGCTATGAAGGCGCATCCCGACCATCATATCAAGCTGCTGCAAAATACCAAGGAAAAGAGAAAGATTATCCTCGGGGTCTAAAATGACCATTTGTGTTTCATGCAAACGTTTTTTGATCTCTTGTCCGATATGGAGATCGTTTTTATTAAATGCCACATATAAATATCGCCGCTGATATTCTTTCGAGAAACGATCCAATTGTTCGACGACCTCATCGATCGGAAAATGAGGAGAGGCCATAAAGTTAAGGCCAATAAAGCCTTGATAGAGATTATTTGTGCGATAGGGTGCTAGTAATAACGCCGAATCCACGGCAAAACGAACCCGCTTCTTTCGTCGCAGTAATTTATTTAATAACGTCATGCTTTCACGGTCTCGCACACTGATATGATGGGCAAAAAGCAGCACATTTCGCACAAGCCACTCGCTCCATTTATAGCGAAAGGGTTCGATCCCTTGGGCATATAAAATCACTTTTTTTCCATAAAGCCGCGCCAAACCGATCATGGCACAATAATACAAAAGGCTTCGAAAGCTCGTCCGATCTTGAAACAATGATCCTCCCGCGAAAATGACCAGATCACTCATGCTTATACCTGCCAAAACAGAGGGCAACGACATTCGATTAAGGGCTTGGACTCGAAACCGCTTCTCTATTCGCTCAGGCTGATGAGCGAAAACGATCAGTTGAAGCGGTCGATGATATCGTTTGAGTTGACCGAGAATACTCTGAAGGATAGCATCATCGCCAATATTGTCGTACCCGAAGTACCCCACAAGCGCGATATTCATGCTAGAAAATATAAATAGGTTTCGATTTGATCAATGGCGGTCATCGCATCGGACATCCCGTATACGATCCGTCGTCGTGGGTTATCTCGCACCGAACCAATAGCGAACACGCCCGAGACCGTTGTTTCCATTAAGGCATTCGCTCGAACGAACCCCTCATGGGTTAATTCGAGTTGATCATTTGCGAGAAAATCGGTGTTCGCTTGAATGCCTTCATAGATGAATAAAGCCTCAGCTTTTACTGTAATGGTTTTTTGTTTATCCGAGGATTCTAAAACAACCGACTCTAACTTATGATCACCTTTCAGCTCGATAATTTTATAACCATAATAGCCGGATATTTTTGAATGCCCCGCCAATCTGGTTCGGATGGTTGCGGACGCATCGATGCGATCGGTGGGGCTGACAAAAGCAACCTGACTACCCCCCTCGGACAAGAATAATGCCATTTTAGCCATATTCTCCCCCGTTCCCACGATCATAACAGGCTTCTGAAAATAATACCCCACGTCACAAACCGCACAATAAGAGACCCCATGGCCATAAAATTGCTCGCTATTCGCAACCGTTGCTTGCTTTATTTTTGTCCCCGTGGCAAGGATCACAGATCGCCCCCAGTAGGTATGATGGGCTGTGATGACGGTTTTAATGGGACCTTCAAGCTTTACAGCGCTAACCCGCTCATAAACAACATCGAGGGGGAAGCGAGTAATATTCTGAGAGAAGTAGGGCGCGATATCTTTACCTAAAGGTCTCACTTCTCGAAAGAATACGGCATCTTCAACCTCTGGGATATTATATACATTCCCACAAAGAACCGCTTCTTCGATCAAAAGAACAGAGAGACCCCGCTGAAAAGCCAGTGTGGCCGCCGTGATACCCGCTGGCCCCGCACCGATAATAAGGACGTCATACACCGCCCCACCTTCAAGGGTAATAATGTTTTTCTCAAGACGCGTATCAACCTGACTCATCGATTTGTAGGCGTCGACTCTAATCGCATTTGCGTTTTTTCGGTGGAGGACAGTTTTCGTTTTTTTACATCATAAAGGATATTGCGTCCTCTGATCACATTCTTTTTTTGGATCACCGTTGTTTCACCCAAGAACAAAATGATATTGGGGTCGATATCATAGCGAAGCCGCTCTGAGACAATATTAATGTCCCGATTGTCCACTTTCAAATGACCCTCTGCCAGCATTTGTTGCTTGACCCGATCAAAAACCAGAACATCGGATTTAAGGTTCAGATCTTGATACTTTAGACTGACATCCTTATCGATATTGATAAAATCACGCTTGCTTGTATACGTCGCCCGTTTAGCGGTGATCATGATCTCACCTTGCTGAATAACCACATTATCTTCAGCAACAAATTGATTGCTCGAAATATCGACCTCAAACCGATCCGCTTGAATTTGGACAGGCTCGGCCTGTTTCGAAAAAGACAAACAAACAACGATGAGCATAAATAGTAATTTTTTCATTATTTTGATCCTAACAACAATTTTCCTCTATTATAGCCAGTAAACCGTTTTTGTTTAATATCATAGATCACCTTAGTTCCAAAATATTGAAATTGATTGGCCCGAACCATCACATTTTGATTGGCCCACAACATCCCCTTGGACAAATCGAGCGACATTTGATCCGAAAACACCTCAATGGAGGGTTGAAAACGAACAACCGCATCTTGGATCTCCAACCGATGATCAAAAATTTCAATACGTTTTGCCTGGATCGTGAATTTGGGTTCACCTCGAACATAATGTCGAGTATAGCTATTTTCAAGAACAAAGTCTGGAACCTTCTTTTTGACTAAAGTTACCGGCGAGAAATTGATCTGGCTAAAAACAAAAAACAATAAGGCAATAAATCCAATAAAAACAATAAGCTTACTGATCATTCTTTAATTTCGAGATGGATCGCTTTCCGAACATCTGTTTGGCTTGCAACGACCCCGCCATGACGATAGCGCCCGCTGCGCCAACGGTATCACCCGTTTCTTTAAGGGCTAGCCCTTTCGCAAAATATAAGGCACTCCCTTCGGGTTCAAGTTTGATCGCATTATTTATCGCGGTCATTGCTTTAGGCCAGTCTTTTCTCTCTCCATAAATATAGGCGATATAACCCCACGCCCACCCTTTGATCGAGGGGTCGGTCACTAAATTGATGACCTTTTGGAACTCGATAATGGATTCATCTTTTCGATCATTGACGTAGTAGGCAAAAGCTAAGAACCAATGATGCTGCCAATTACTTGGATTCAGATTTGTTTTCCTGATGTATTTATCGACAACGACTGATTTAAACGTTGGATCAACAGAGGGGATCAACGCGATCTCAGAAAAACCCTCTTGGATAAAGCCTGTATAGGCATAAGCCATTGCCATACCAAATCGAATGTTGGCATCATGAGATATTGTTTTTGAAAGTAGATATTGTTTCTTTAGGTTGGCCCAACTTTCATCACTCATCGCCGCAAAGAGCGTGCTTACTGAAAGCAAAACGATAATTAATATTTTCACTTCGTGCTCCTTGGACCCATGGAAAAATTCAACTCCGCACCACCCGTGACGTATTTTTTCCGATCACCGATCAGTTTAAATTGACTGGGCAATGAACTCATATCAAGGGCCACTGTATAGTTGCCACCGTATTCCGAAGAAGAATATTCGTAATACCCCGTTTCATCGGTTTTGACAACATGGTCATTGATCATCACTCGGACATCTTGAACGCCGTTTTCTTTATCATCAAGCACAAATCCTTTGAACCGGTCATTCAAACGAACCGCAACATTCACAACATAGCGTTCATTCGTTTTCACTTTAATGGGAGCTGGCATTTCATCGATGATCAAGTCTGCCTGAGCTCCGGCCCATTCAAGATCCAAGGAAGCCTCGCCTTCATTGACATTATCAAAGTGATAAAAACCTTCTTTGTTCGTTGTTGTCACACGAGAACCCGATAAGGCAACGCGGACATTGGCAACGCCTTTTTCTTTTTTCTCATAGATTCCATTGTTGTTTTCGTCGATATAAACAATACCCGTTAGAACAGACTTGTTTTTGCCAAAGTTTGCATGCCAGTTAAAGTCCTGAGAATACTCTATTCGCCATTCGTCCAATACTCTATTTTGTTGATAAACGGCCGGCGCTTCGTCTATCGTTCGGTAGGTGGCTAACGTCAGGAGCCCCAAAGGATTCACTCTCCATTGAAGTTCGATCTTATAAAAGTGTTTAATAAAGGTCTCGAGGGTTGATTCGTTTTGACGATTCTCATATTGATAAAACGTATTCAGCACCATATTCGGACTCCAAAGAATAAGTGGGCAAGTACTGAAGAACGAACGATGAATTTTCTCGGGGGTGGTCGCTTGATCATGATATCGAGTCTCGTCTCGCAACCATTCCCCTTGATAGACTAACCCTTCATTAAATAAAGGTAGTCGCGCCCCATAACCAACCGATTGTTTGTCATAACTATATGTAGGGCTTTGTTGATTAATGACTTGTTGAGGTATCCATTTAGCCCAGACGTCGACCCCATACCAGGGCAACCGTTTAGAGAGTCTATAGGAGGCTCCGTTTTGAAGATACGACATTTCATTCGTCATCGAGGTCGTCATAACGATCGAATTCGTAGAGATCGGATAAACATCATAGGTATTTACCGCACCTGCACCTTGATTGTCCCATATCTGAACCGTCAGATCGGGCAAAAAGTCTTTGTAACGTTCACCCAAAAGACTAATTTGGAATTGATTCCCATTTTCGTCCTTCATTTGACTCGATAGAGCGCGTTTATATCGTTGCCCCGCGTAAGTCAAAGAAATAATATCAGACGGCTGATAATTAAGATTCCCCCACATCCCTTGATAGCCACCATAATTTACGAGTCCGACAGGAACATTAAAATCGGCTTGGTAATAACGGTAACCTCCTGTCCAAGAAAGGTCCTCAGAAACGGATCGAAAGACGCCCGTGGCTTCTTGAGCAAACTTCCCTTTATTATCTTGAGCAAACTCGCCATCAAGATGAACCCCCATCCATTGTGTGTTACCCAAAAGGCTCATCCCCCCATTACCAAGAGAAAGCCCAACGGATGAAGACGGACTAACCGTCATGATCCCTTTGACGATGCTAATATCTTGAGCTGCTCGTTCCTCTCGCTCTAAAGCAGAGCCCCAAGAACCATAATTATTCTTACCGGCGAAAACATAGTAGTTCACATTGCCAACTGATCGTTCATAACTAAAACCTTGAACAGGTTGGGAGGGGAAGAGAATCGACGCTTGATCTTGAATAAATTGATCCCCAACCGCGAAGAGTCCCAATGGTGACTTGATCGAGGTAAAGAAGGCATTAACGCCCTGAGCATCCCGTCCGTTCTTGATGTCAATTTGATTGACTAAAGACCCGATCGGCGTTTCACCTGTCGTTCGAAGTCGATAGGTGGTGTAAGCATAGTCCCAAATATTTTGAGCATAAGTGGACTGTGATTTTCCACTTCCAAACCCCATGCTGAGGTTGGTTGCAAAGACTTTACCTGAATAATCGGGATCTTCGACTATTTGTCGTTCGGGTAGCTTGATCACCCCGACTGTTATTCGATAAGGAACGCGCTCAGAACCGACGATAGCAACGAAAGTCGCTTGCCCAGGCCGCAAGGCTTTAACGACAACCGCATTATTTTGAGTCGTGAGGAGTAGCACCTCTTGGTTATTGATAGCGACAAACCCTGTCGTGCCGGATCGAGAAAATACGCGCTGTTCATTGACATCCATTTGAAGTGTCGTCGCAAGCGATACACTCAGAACAAATCCAAGGATGATGAGGCGCTTCATCATTCGAGGATGACCTTGCTTTCTTTAAGCATAAGCTCGTCATCACCCAAGTCGATCGTGATCAAAGCCGTCAAACCCGTTTTCGCATCAACCTTGTCAACAAAAAGAACCCCCGAGTAGGACTGCGTTGAATTTGGCAACAAGATCCAATCGCTTTGGATATCGCTTTTATAAAGAACGTCGTTTTTATCATTCGTTAAAACCACGGTCACCTTGGGTCGAACCAACAACGCCGTTGGGTTTTTGCCCTCGAGATCGATCAAAAGTTTCTTGCCTTTTAACGTAACGCTTGAACGGGAAAGTTGAAGTTGCCGCTTTTGTTTACCCTCTGCCTCTTTTGCAATCAGGGTTCCAAGACGCCCTCCGATACTTAGCCCTGAATTCTTTGATCTTGCAGCGGGTTGCACTTCAAAGAATACAACGCCATATTGACCAGCAGGATCGTCTTTCTTAGCAGTTAGACTAAGAATCACACTTTTACTTTCGAGGGGGTTAATGCTAAAACTTGTGGGGTATATTTTCGCGTTATTTTTGAGGGTGTAGGCCGTAGCCCCAGCAGGAAGAAAGGTCTTTGCGTTTTTCTCGAATGTCCAATCGTTCAAATATACTTTGACTTGCAGGGGTTCTTTGCCACTATTTGAAAGGGTTAACGTTCGACGCTCTAAACCCTCCGATTTCATGGTGACATCGATGTGAGACGGATCAAGGTTAACTTGAAACCCAAAGGCTATGGATAGGATGAGAGCAACTATTTGAGCGATCAAGAACCTTTTCATTATATTCTCCTTAATTTCCGGTCAACGTAAATGTTATGTTTGAATAATAAGATCCGGACTGTTGATTCGTTGGGATACGTATTCCCCATAGAAAAGAATAGGACTTTGTCATGGCTAATGTTCCCGAATCAATTAGTTGATCGCTTCCTGTAAAATTTGTCCAAACATCCGTAATTGGAATCAAAGGCCATACGAGATCAAATTTCATGGAACTAACGGGCATATAGGCCGGCCCATAAAACCCTGTTGATTTAATGGAAAGCTGCCATGCCCCAGCATTCGCCGTACAATCAACCTTTGTAGGAGGATAGGAATATCCAAGGGTTAGCCACTCCCCTTCGTTCGGGGCAAGATCGCCAAAGTTTATGACAGGCGTTTGGGTCACAGCGAGGCTTAATGGAAAAACGGCCGGCGCAAAAGCCAGAACAAGCAATAAGATCAGGCGGCGCATGAATTACTCGGTCAGTGTAAAAGCGATGACGGTTCGATAGACGCCACTGTTTTGTTTATCCGGTATCTTAACCCCAAACTTAAAGAACGCATCGGTACCGGACGGATAATTATTGTATTCCGTTGGAGCGCTCGAATAAGCCAATGCAGGCGTTAGAGAAAACGGATTCCGGCCATTTCCGAACCATGTTCCTTTTGCCGTCTTTGAGCGATACCCACTCCACGTAAATTGACTATTGGGGATCACATCCGTTCCGCTTGACAGCTCCGACAGATCACTGATCTTCAGGAACCAAGGGCGTCCATTATTAGTTTTGACCGTGACTTTGACGCCCTCGCCATCCGGTTGATCGTTCTTTTCCTCTTTTGCGGCCATCGCCTTAAAATCTACGATGCTTCGATCAACCGACAGTTCAAAAATACTCTTTACATTGACCATGACTTGAACAACCGAAGATTGTGAAGCTGCCAGTGAAAACCCCAACAAAACAACCCCCAAAAGGAGTCGGCCTATCATTTAGCGACTCCTTTAACGCCACCCAAGTTCATTAAGCGAATGTTATCAAAAGCCATATCAATAGAACCTGACTTAGTGTTGGCCAAGAAAACAAACTGGAAGTGAAGTAAACCACCTGAACCGTTTAAGCGATCAGGATTGAACAAACCATCCCCAATATTTTTCGAATCTTTTATCTTGGGGTCTTTGCGATTGGCATCTTTAAAGGCAGTAAACGGGATTTGAACCACTTTCCAGCCTTTCCAATTGACTTTTAATTCATATTCGAACTTATCATCGAAAATAGGCTCATAGTTATTATTTACATCTTGTTCAAGCGTCGTATTTCCGTTGTCATCTTCAAAAAGCTGTATGGTTACCTTGCCGCTATCCGGCCCAGCCCCGTAAACATGTAATTTGACGTGGGTATAACTGCTCGCATCCACACCCAGATAGGTTCCCATTCCACCCACATACCAAGATTTTGTCTCGCCTTTAACCTGTAGCGCATATTTGCCGAGATATTTAATAAGCGGATCCTTGGCCCAAATGTCAGTCTCAACTACGGTTTGGTCTGAATCACCGAATGTCCACCATGCCGGAGCCTCGATCATATTGCCATCCTCAAAGTTATCGATCTCACCATTAAAGACTTTGCCTTCTTCTGCATATACCAAACAACCCAGAACCAAAAGCAATGCGATTAATTTTTTCATGAAGGGCCTCCTAGCCAAAGATTTTATAGCCCTATTATACTGAGGCGCTAGAGCAATGGCAAACTTATTTTCGCGGCTCCGATCGCCCCATTAAATTGAGGCAAGTCGGGTACGATCACCTCGACGTTCATCTCACGAGAAAGACTGCGTTTGATCGCTAAATTTTTCGCAACACCGCCAACGAGGACGATCGGATAGGATGGGAATGAACGGATCTGATGTTCGACTCTTCGGACCACACTTAGATTGATCCCCGCTAGGATCCGTGCAAGGGGCTGACCCTCGAAAAAACGACCCAAGACCTCTGATTCACCAAAAATAGCACAGGTCGAAGCGATGTCGAGAGGGTCTTCATAATGCCGCCCCAGCTCATCGAGTGAAATGCTCAGTACATTCGCCATATTTTCAAGGTAGCGCCCAGAACTCGCGCCGCATTTGTCGTTCATATGAACATCCAGTATTTGGCCTGATCTCACCCCAATCACCTTGGTATCTTGTCCCCCGATGTCCACTAAAACAAAATCCTGTAGTCCTGTCTGGTGAATAGCCCCCAGCACATGCGCCTTTTGTTCCGAAATACGAGTAACCCCATGGATAATAATCTGATGTTTACCATAACCAGTAGAGACAACACGGTCTTCGGGCAAGATGTTCAATCTAGAAATATCGAGCGAAAAATGCCCTGCTTTTAACACCCCAAACGTTTTATAAAAATACAGGGTATCATCGATATGTGTTGAAACGATCTGCCCCGTTTCATCGAGAACAACTCGCTTAACACTGCGACTTCCGAGATCAATACCGATAGTGTTTGTCACGAGGGAACATCCTCTATCAATTTCAAGAATCCTGCTTCGTCAAGAATAGGAACACCAAGGGTTTTGGCTTTGTCGATCTTTGACCCTGGCGAATCCCCTGCGACGACATAATCAGTCGCTTTTGACACCGTCGCTCGCACGTCGCCACCATGTTCAGTAATGAGGGCTTCGATGGCGGAGCGTGAATAATGCGGGAGCGTCCCCGTCACGACAAATTTCTTTCCCTGCAATCGATCGGAGGTTTGATGTTTGATGATCTTTAACGTAAATCCAAGGGACGATAAAACCTCACATTTAGCTCGAAGCCATGGCAAATTTTCAATCAGCACGTCCGCTGTTTTGGAACCGACTCCATTGATGGCTTCGAAGTCTTCTTTAGATAGATGGAACAGCTCTTGCCAAGAATTAACGTGTTGAGCGAGTAGTAACGCTGTTTTTTCACCCACAAATTTTATTCCCATCGCATAAAGGATCCGCTCGAAGGGAAGGGTTTTACAAGCCGATAGTTCGGTCATTAAACTCGTGATACTTTTCTCGCCCATACGATCAAGCGACTCCCATTCGGAAGGGCTAACGGCAAAGATATCCCATGGATCTTTGACATAGCCCAGATCGACCAATTGATCGACCAACTTTTCACCCAACCCCTCGATGTTTAAGGCATAGCGTGACCCCAAATGAAAAAGGCTTGCTTTTAACCGACCCGAGCAGGCTATATTTGAACAGATGATCGCAACTTGCGTTTCATCTTGAATTAAGAGGGTTTGGCAAATGGGACACTCACGAGGGATCACGATCGGTTGATGATTGGATGCTCTATGTGCCACCATGACGACCTCAGGGATCACATCCCCTGCCCGCTTGATCAGCACTTCATCCCCAAGCCCTAGCCCTTTTTGATCGATAAAGTCTTGATTATGAAGAGTTGCTTTGCTGACCATAACACCCGATACTTCGACGGGATCAAAGAGAGCGACGGGCGTAATAACGCCCGATCGCCCCACTTGGAACCGAACCTCTCGGATAATGGTCTTGGCTTCCTCCGCGGTGAACTTATACGCGGTGGCCCAACGGGGTGATTTTGCCGTTGCCCCCAACACATCTTGAACCGCCAATTCGTTGACCTTTAAAACAATGCCATCAATATCAAAGGGAAGCCCGTCACGTTGAGCGCTCAAGGCTTGTATCAGCTCTGGCAGCTTGGTCAAATCCATCAAGATCTGTCGGGATGTATTGACAGGGAAACCTTGCTCCTGAGCCCAAGACAATGCCTCGGCATGGGTCTTGACACCCAATGCCTGCGCCTCAACAACCAGATAGAGAAAAAACCGAAGCCCTCGGGAGGCCACAATCATCGCGTCGAGTTGTCGCAAGGTTCCCGCCGCTGCATTTCGAGGATTAGCAAAGGGAACTTCCGATCGGGAGACTCGTTCACGATTAAGAGCCTCAAGCTGAGACCGTTCCATATAGATCTCACCACGGACATCCAAAGATTGTTGATACGAAATGATGGGGGGGATATCCGATATCTGACGAATATTATGCGTAACCTCTTCGCCCGTAATCCCATCTCCACGCGTCACCGCCGAGACAAGCCGCCCCTTTTCATAACGCAGACTGATAGCCAGTCCATCGATCTTCAGTTCGGCTATATAGGAAATCTTATCGACTCGTCCGAGTTCTTTTTGCAATAGGGATCGATTGCGACGATCAAAGTCTAGGCAACCCTCAATAGAATATACGTTGGACAAACTCATCATCGGCAAACGGTGTTTGACTTTGCTAAAGGCAACCGAAACCTCGCCTCCGATCTGTTGCAGGGGGTTATCCGAAGGAACGAGGTGGGGATAGGTCTGCGAGAAATATTCAAGCTCTTTGACCAGTGCGTCGTATTCAAAATCAGAAATGACCGGAGCATCCTGATCATAGTAATGCTCATTGTGGGTTCGGATCTGATCGATGACTGACTCGACGCGCTTTTTGAGTTTTTTTTCGTTAACCATTCGCTTTCTTCTTCCTCTTTTTTGTAGACGATGTCTTGCGTGTTTTCAATGCCCCTAGAACATGAATTCTGTCTCCATTTTCAAGCACCTTGGCCAGATTTGTTTTTCCAAGCCGTGCCTCTGGCAAAAGCCCACCGGCTAAAAAGATGAGATCAACCACATGAGCATCCATGGTGATCTGGTAGACCCCAGGCTTCTGGACAGCCCCATCAATTTGAACCACAATAAAACCCTGCGACGAATCCGAAACGACAACAGGGGCAACTAGCGTCCCTTTACGATTGATTTGTTCGCTATGCCACCAACGACCGATAACCGCCATGACCAGCAACATGACCGCGACAAGGATCGATTTGTGTCGAAAAACGCCCATTATGCAGGTTGCGGAGCCAAACGGGCTTGCCGACGTTTCTTGATATCGTAAACAAGAGCCAAAATTTCCGCAACCGCGGAATAAAGATTGGCAGGGATCTCTTGCCCCACCTCGGTCGTTGCATATAATTCACGGGCAATCTCAGGATTCTCGATCACCATAATATTGTTTTCTGCGGCGATCTTTTTGATCTCTTCAGCTAACAACATTTTGCCTTTTGCGACCACTTGCGGGGCTTGCATAATATCTTGATCGTATTTGATGGCAACCGCGATATGAGTCGGATTGGTGACGACAGCATCCGCACCTCCCGCTCCCCCTCGGCCTCGTCCATTGACCAATTGCATCGCCATATCTCGCTGACGTTGTTTGATCATGGGATCGCCCTCGAGTTTTTTGTACTCATCCTTCACTTCTTGTTTTGACATTTTCATCTGTTTCATAAATTCATGCCGCTGATAAAAATAATCAAGCAAAGCAATAAAGAGATAGAAAAGTCCTACTCGGATCGCAACCTTGAAGGCAAGATCGCCTGTAAATCCAACAGCGGCAACTATGGGCATTTGACCACTTTGAAGAAGAACGGGAAAAACCGGAAGAATGGCTTTCAGAACAATAAAATAGATAATGGCCATTTTTGCGATCGATTTAGCCAATTCGACCAGACCTTTTATGGAGAACATGCGCTTAAAGCCTTCGATGGGGTTGATCTTGCTCAGCTTGGGCTGAAGCGCTTCAAAAGCAACATTAAAACCTGTTTGAAGCGATTCGAGTGCAATAGCC
This sequence comes from uncultured Candidatus Marinamargulisbacteria bacterium, assembly GCA_903910705.1. Taxonomy (GTDB): domain Bacteria; phylum Margulisbacteria; class Riflemargulisbacteria; order GWF2-35-9; family GWF2-35-9; genus CAIWAN01. The sequence continues at coordinate 22,134 of CAIWAN010000066.1, read as the reverse complement.
AAAAAAAAGTTTACCAGCAACAAGGGCATCAACGTCAGCAAAAGCACCAGGACAAATTCGTGGAGAAGTTTAAAGACGACCGCGGTATTGATGGGGTTTGAAATAGTCTGAAAGGAAGCATAAAAGTACCCGGTAACTTTTTCCCAAAGATTCAGCATACTTGAACGCAATACATAATAAGAAGCTAAGAACAAGAACGCCGTCGTTACCTCTTTGCTTTTAACGACCTGCCCCTTTTTTCGGGCCTCGCGTAATTTATGTGGGGTCGGTTCTTCGGTCTTATCGCTTGAATCACCCATTAGATCGGCCTCACTTCAGCATAAAGCCGATAAACTTGATCCATCATATGGTTCACCATGCCATCGAATTCAGTGATCAAGACAGGCAATGTAAAAAGGAATATCCATAGGCCGATCATCGGTTTGATCTGAAATCCTAATGAAAAAACATTGACTTGTGGAGCCAACCGAGCGAGCAAACCTAAGGCGAAATCCAACATGAAAATGATGATAAGGATGGGCATCGACATCTCTAGTCCCGTGAAAAATATTTCCCCCGCCAACTGCCCCACTTGCTCCAATAATCCTGGATAGGAGATTGATTTAACCAACGGAATGACTTTAAAACTCTCCAAAATAGAGACCAAAAACAAATGATGAGAGTTGGTCAAAAAAAAGATCGCTATGGCTAAATAGAACATGAGCCGTTCCATGATCGTTGTCTGCCCGCCGGTAGAAGGATCAAAGGTCGCCGCGACGCTGAGCCCCATCTGCATGTCCATCAAGGACCCCGCCATTTGAACACCCAAAAAGATAATACGAGGAATAAATCCAATGACAAAACCAAGAAAAAACTCAAAAATCAATGACAACATCACGTCCAAATTGGTGGTAAAAACAACTTTGGGAAGCGGGACGACAAACCACAACAATAAGGAGATCCAAACGATCATGGCTAATTTCATGGTTTGAGGGATCGCTCGATCGCTAAAAATGGGAGCCACCGAAAACAATCCCGCCAGCCTTGCCAGTATCAAGAAAAAGGCGAACAAGTTAGGGGTGCTCAGAATCATCTAAAACTGATAGATCTGTGTCCACATCGACAACGTCCAAGAAATAATACTACTGACCATCCAAGGAAAAGTAAGCGACAAGACCACAAAAACGATAATTAATTTGGGAACAAACGTTAGGGTTTGCTCTTGGATCTGCGTAACCGCCTGAAACAAGGATATGAGCAATCCGATCGCCAATCCAGCCCCAATAACAGGCATACAAAGTAACAAGAGAAGATTAATCCCTTGTCGCAAATAATCGGTCGCAATTCCAATGGTCATGCGCGTCAGTATACTACGGTTTTTTTTGTATCGTAAGGGTCGCGGGGTAGTTAGAGCCAGGTAGCGGAATGGTTTCGATGAGGATCTCTTGTGGAGCGGTGATATTGAGCTCAAGCACCTTGGCATCGGTCTTTGCATAACTACTCCAGATCTGATCACCAACACGAGCAATCAATCGGGCTGGCCCCCCATTGGCAGTAAAGCTAACGACATATGTTCCGATGTGCAAAAAAACAACCTTAAATCGATGTAGCACGCCATAGTTCCCCTCCAAGGTTTCTGTTCCAGCCTGCAAATAATCCTCTCGACCGATACTCATATTGTAGCGAAGAGCCTCATCCTTCATGATGATACGGGAAGATAATTCATGATAAGCGAAACAAGGGGATGCGCCCACCACAGGCCCTGAAGCATCGCGAGTTACATTCTCATAGAAAAACACCTCAACATCATAAAGGCCTTTTGGGCTCAGCCAAATATCCAGTAATCCACCCAATACTTGATCGGGTCCAACAACCCAAGTTCGAGAATAGCCATTTTCGACGCCGAACACAGACTGATCAGGGTCGAAGAAGGTTCGCATCAGTCGTTGCCCAACATATAGCTCCGAGGTATCAGGACCGGACACCCCACCCTTTAGCCAAACCATGGAAGGATCCGTTGGGGTCACTTTTAGAGTAATATATCCCGGTTTCCCCGTTTTGTTTAAGTGAAAAAGCATCAAGCGAGACGCGCCTTCAAGGTTTTTCTGCTGGTAGACCAGACCATAATCGAATAGCTTTTCAGGCTTATTTGACTCGAGCAACCATTGAATGGGGGGGGTATCAATATGATTGATGGGCAAAGCCGTCATCACAGACTCAGACCCACTTGGGGTCCAAGAAAGTCCACTTCCGATCGGACTCTGATTAAGGAAGGCTCGTTCCTCTGTCAAAAGCCCAGCGCCTGGCCATAGATATTTCAAATTATTCGACGTAAACGACCCTAGCACGAGCTGGGAGAAGGAGAACGAAGCGATGCAACAACCCAACAGAAACAAACGCTTCATCAGTGCATATAACTTTGCATCAACCCTCTAGCAATGACATTGAACCCATCGACGAGGACAAAAAATAATATTTTAAAGGGCAAAGAGATCATGACGGGCGACAACATCATCATCCCCAAAGATAACAATATATTCGAAACCAATAGATCGATCAAAACGAACGGCAAAAAAATGACGAACGAGATCATAAACGCTTTCTTTAATTCACTGATCATATAGGCGGGGATCAGAACATACGTGGGGATATCCTCTCTCGATTTGATCTTCTTAAGGTCAATACGAGAGAATTCGGCAAATAGGGCAAGGTCTTTTTGCCCCGCCTGCGCGAACATGAACGTTCGCAACGGATTCAACGCTTTTTTTATGGCTACATCTTGAGAGATCGTTCCTTTATTATAGGGATCCAAAGCTTCGGCCTTCACCTTATTCCAAACAGGCGACATAATAAAGATCGTCATAAAAAGCGCCAGAGAAATAATGACAATATTCGGAGGGGATTGTTGCGTCCCCATCGCGGAACGAAGCATCCCAAAAACAATCGTGATCCTCATGAAGGAGGTGACGGATACCAAGAAAAACGGTACCAACGAGATCATCGACAAGAAAATAATTAAGGATATGGAATTGCTGAATTGTAGAGGCGTCCCGTTAAGGACAGTCCCTAGATCAAGATTGACGGGCGCGGCGAACAGCATGGTCTTCTAATATCTCATTAAATTCCTTTGACTGCAACGGGGTCATTTGCTGGATTTGTCGATTACTCACTGAAACAAGAAAATCTTTCTCATCCACTTTTACGATATACAGCCCCACTTGAGGTTGAAGCGCTAGATATTCCAATACTTTTAGACGTCGGTTCTCACCCCGTTTAAGGGGGGATCCATTCATCACCATTTGGGCCACATAATAAAGGGCAAAGATCAACCCAACAACAAGCGCAATACTCATAAAGTAGCCAATAATGCCTGATGTCATGAATTTGACCGAACAATGTCTTTGATCATCACGCCATATTGATTATCCACGGCAACAACCTCACCTTTGGCAATAACTTGGCCATTGATCCGAAGATCGAGAGGCTCACCAAAGAGTTTATCGAGGGAAACAATGGCTCCCTCGGTTAAATCATAGACTTCTTTAAGGGAAATCGTCGTATTGCCAAGGTAAACATCGATCTTGACAGGGATGTTAGCAAAAAAGCCTAAATCAAAAGACTGCCCCGATATTCGTTCTTCCAACTCAGGAAATTCGATAGGACGAACATCGACACGTCCCTCAGCAACAGGGGGTTCTTCTGGAAGGGTGAGTTCAGGTTGGGGATCGATCATTGGTACGGAGGGCTCTTCAAACACCTCCTGCTCGACAGAATCGAGTTGTTTTTCAACCGTTTCAAAAAACGACTCTAAACTTTGTTCCTCTTCGACACCCTCCACATCCGTCTCTGGAAAGGGATCGATCATCGTTTCGCCCATTTCTTGGAAGTCGTCTTCATCAACCCGTTGAGAGTACGTCTCTTCTTTGTCGAGAGCCACTTCTTCTTCGACAGAGTCGAGCTGTTTTCCAACACTTTCAAAAAAAGATTCCAAGCTCTGTTCCTCTTCGGCGATCAGTTCATCTGCATCAGGAAAAGAAGACACAGGCGCGTCACTCTGTTGTTCGATATCCTCATTCATATCAAATTCAGGCAAAGGCTCCTCAGTAAGAGGCGTGATCGAGAGGGGTTCGACTTCGGGTAATTCAAAATCATCGACAGAAAAAGCCTCCGGCTCGGGCTCAAGTCCCTTAAAAAAATTGCCGGAAAGGGCAGCGATCTCAGCTCCAAGCAAATCATCATCGACAGGCTCGATCGCAAGATCCGTTTCGAAAAACTGTTCCTGCGCTTCATCACTTTTCTTTTCACTCGTCACGAGGTCATCCAACGAGAAAGCCCCATCTCCAAAAAGATCGCTTTCGATCAGTTCCCGTAATTCATCCTTGTTAACGGTCATTATAATTTCTCCCAATCAAACTCATCTTCAGATTCGTTCACAGCATCATCCTGAGCTGACCTCATTTCAATTTCGGACGATGGCTCCTCCTGAGACTCGAACCAATTTTCGTCATTATCGGGGATGTTCGGCAAATCGTCACCCATTTTTTGATTATTGTCATGACTAAGGAGTTGGACGCTCATTCGACGATTTATTAGACCCAACGTTCCCTTAAAGCCGAGTTCACCAGCAATACGAAGTTCGACTGAGTCCGCAAGCCCCTTATTCAAGATAAGAACATCGCCAACTTGTAATTCTTTCAGCTCACCCAGTGATAGATCGACATGTCCAAGCCTTGCCTCAACAGGAGAGAATATTTGACTTAGCACGTCTTCACTCAGGACGACTTTTGATCTCGCAAATAAGGAATGATTGGGAAGAGCCATAAAGCCACGCAACATATTCTCCGTAAAAGAGAGTGTTGTTGAAACAGTTTCTTTTAGAGAAGGGATCTTCATATCAAAGTGAAACTGATAATACGTATCTTGGTCCGCGATCAGCGCATTTACTTCCCGTCGACCTTGTTGAGGTTGAGGGTCTAAAGAATTCACCCCCAACTCATTCAAAATGGGCAACATAGTATCCGCAAAAACTTGTTTAAAAAAAAGTTGTTCCATTTCAGAAGATCCCAGCTGGTCAGACTCTTCGACACTGAGACCGAATGAAAAACCAAGCAAATGTCGAATAAAACGATCATCAAATGACCAGCTAAAAGATAACGATCCATTCTTAACAAGGTAGATAACTTGGGGTTGTGAAGCGTGGCTATCAGAAAACACCGCCTGATCGAAGGTCACCCCGCTCCATCGACACGAAAGACCAAACTGCCGTTCTAGAAGGATTCGCCACGATTCGAGAATCCGATACAACCGATTTTGCGTCTTGACGATATCAACGGTTCCCATCGAAGAAATATAACGATTATCCCCTCGTTCATGAGCGCGCATCGGGATATGAAGATGCCAATCCCGAAGTGAACTGGGGTACGTTATATTGATTCGCTTCGACATAATAACTTAATGATTATGAGCCTAACTGCTGAATAATGTTCTGGATCTGTTGGCTGGCGATCTTTACTGCGGTCAAGCTGGCGGACATAGCCCGTTGGACTTCCATGGCATCAACCGTTTCTCCGATAAAAAACACATTCGACTTCTCAATGGACTGAGAAACAGCCTCGGCCATCCCGGTATCTAAGGGAGCGGCGGGTGTAAAAGGGATGCCGGCTGAAGGGGTTGCCTTAAAGGTTGTTCCGTCATATTGAATGAGCCCCGCTCGATTCGAGAAGTCCGTTAAAGCCACCTGAAACAGAGGTTTGGAGGCTTCAAGGTTTGTGGGGTCCGCTGAAGACGTTGCATAATCTTGGACGAGTATCCCTCGATTACCCTGAGCTTGCCATCCTGCGTTAGCAGGGCTATCGATCTTAATCGGCTCCATATTGGCTGTATCGAATTTTCCACTCCCTACATATTTAAATCCATAAACCTTCCGGCCTGAATTATCGAGGAGAAAACCATCTGGACTGAATTTAAAATTCCCTGCGCGTGTGTACAAGAAAGTTCGTCCATCATCGGGGGAGACGATAAACAGACCGTTCCCTTTGAGCGCCATGTCCAGTTTCTGTCCTGCACCGATTTCACCTTGGGAGAAATCAACTGCTATGCCTGACAAAGCAACACTCGCTCCCTCTTGATGGGGATTCGTTCCTCCATGCTCAAAATTGCCGGTAGAACCTGAATTGAGGACTTTATTGAAAATGGTTTTAAACGAATATTTTAAAGACTTGTACCCGACCGTACTCATATTGCCCATATTGGCCGTCTGAATACGAAGCGCTGTCTCGAAGGCTCGCATCGCATTTTCACCATTTTTCATGATATCAAGCATTGGACGCCCCCTTTATTTCTTGGATCGACTGCATCGGGATGAGCACACCGTCAATGCGAAACGAAATGATCCCCTTATCATTTACAACGGACTCAACCAGTCCCGAATGTTTAACCCCATCTTGGACATACATCGCCTGTTTACCAATGATGGCGGCAGATTGGTTCATTAGATCCAAGTTTTGTGTGCCTAGAAATTGATTTTGCGAAAGGTTCAATTGGGCTAATTGTAAATTCGTATTGGCCGCGAAAGGATCCGTCGAATTTGTCCCAAAAAAATCAAGTTCGTTCGAGGACGAGGAGGAACCCAACATATCACTACTATTAGGATCCAGAGAGGTATTTAAGAATCCCGAAAAAATATCAGAAAATTTCTTTTCAAAATATAATCGAGTCTGCTCAGGATCAGCCGGATTGGGCTGACTGAATAAATTTGTGTTTTGTTGAAGATTCGACCGAAATAGACTAACGTCACCATTTATGTCCATAGTAGCCACCCTAACATATTGATTTTTTTACTGTCAACGAATCCCATTTTCATGAATCGAACATCACGAAGCAGACTGACCATCTTTTGTTGTCCACATTTTGGACATATAAAGTCCTCATCCCCATTATCAAAGGGGTAAACGTATCAATATCATAATTTTGGCTGATTCTCAACCTTCGCTAGCTTGATAAGCGCCGAAGGCGTCGTGGCCGAACATTCTGCCTTACCTTCGTTATCGTAAGTTGTGGATAACTAAATGTATTGATTGATTATGGTCTTTATGTTTTTAGACAACGATCTTCGCAAGTTCATCGAGAAGCGCATCTGTTCCCTCACCCGTTGCGGCAGAGATCATGAACACATGAACGCCTTTTAGTTTCTTCGCTATGGTCTTCAAAGGAGCTCGGTCTTCAAGGACATCGATCTTATTGAAAACTACGATCTGAGGCCGATTCGCCAATTCGGGATTAAAGGCTTTTAGTTCATTGTTCAAGATTGAAATATCGTCAAGCGGATCACGGCCCGAAAATCCTGACACATCCACGACATGAAGGAATACCCGACAACGCTCGACATGGCGAAGGAACTGATGTCCCAACCCCTGCCCTAAATGAGCATTTTCGATAATTCCGGGGATGTCGGCCATGACAAACTGACGCCCATCTTTGTATTTAACAACGCCCAAATTCGGAACCAGTGTCGTAAAGGGATAATCCGCGATTTTCGGTCGAGAATGGGTCACGTTGGCGATCAAGGATGATTTTCCCACATTGGGAAACCCCATGATCCCGACATCAGCAATCAGTTTAAGTTCAAGTTTGAGGTGCTTTAATTCACCCGACAACCCTTTTTGTGCATAGAACGGAGTCTGGTTGGTACTCGTTGCAAAGCGAGCATTCCCTCGGCCACCTAACCCACCTTTTACCGCGACAAAGGTTTGGCCTTCCTCTTCAAGATCGACCAATAGTCCTTTGGTTGTTTCATCATGAATAAGGGTACCGATCGGCACACGAACGATCAAATCCTTGCCTGACTTTCCACTACGATCACAATAATCACCTGCCTGACCATTCTCGGCTCGATAATCGGTTTCATAGCTAAAATCCATTAGACTTTTTAGATTGTGGTCGGCTTGAAAAACGATATCCCCCCCACGTCCACCATCCCCACCATCTGGCCCCCCTTTAGGGACAAATTTTTCACGACGGAATCCAACCTTACCGGCTCCACCATCGCCTGCTTTCACTTTAATTTCTGCAATATCAATAAACATATGAGGCTCCTAGCTTTTCTAACAAAAAAAGCGGACAAATGTCCGCCTTTTTAATAATCACGAATAAATAAAGAGCTACGCTGCGGGAAGAACGTTAACGCGCTTTTGACCGTTTCGGATGGTATCAAATTTAACAAAACCTTCCATTAACGAAAAAATGGTGTAATCACGTCCTAAACCCACATTAACACCTGGTTTAACGCGTGTGCCGCGTTGACGGATAATGATCTGGCCTGCTTTAACGACTTCGCCACCAAACTTTTTAACCCCAAGGTATTTGGGATTACTATCGCGACCGTTATTTGAACTACCTTTTCCCTTTTTATGAGCCATTTACGAGCCTCCAGCTAAACTTCTGTTGTTTTCTTCGACCGTTTCTTCGGTGCCTCATCTGGAGCAACGTCGACATTAGACGCAGCAACCTCAGCGATTGCTTTGGCAGACTTAACCGGTTCACCTAACGAAATATCCCCAATTTTGAGGATAGTGTATTGATGGCGATGTCCTTGTTTCTTGTGGAAACCCGTTTTGTTCTTGTAATGGAACACAATGATCTTCTTGTCTTTAAATAAGGGATCTTTAACAGTAGCGGCGATCGAAGCGCCCTCTACATAGGGCATCCCCAACTTAAGGTCTTTATCGGTTTTTACGAGAAGAACCTTATCAAGAACAAGACTTTCGCCTTCTTTAGCTTCAAGTTTATCTACGTGGAGCGATAAGCCCTGTTTAACTTTATATTGTTTCCCTGCAACTTCAACAATAGCATACATATTATTCTACACTCCTTCACTGATAAGAACGATTCAAACGAGGATTCACTTTACCATGTGAGAAAAGACCGCGTCAACGCTTATTCTTGGCCGGACAAGCGTCGCGAGATCCGTTCGGCAAGGTATAAACTGGTCAGAGATCCGACCTTATATACGTCTTCGCCTATCGTAACCGTCGAATCTCGAAATTGTTTAAAGGGAATACGAGAAAGCTCTTTTTGCGTAACACCATCAACCACCTTGAACAAACGATCTTCATTGGCAATGATCTGTTCTAAGACGTGACTATTTCCATCAACCCGAATTAACGCGCCCAACCCAAGTGCTAGCATCACACCGTACCCCTTTAAACTGAGCCCACTCGCATACAACGTGTCCATCCGAAGAAAATCACCACTAAACCGAACAAGCGAATCTCCCAATGTACTCAGCGTCCCTGTTGTACCAGCCATAAAGACCGTCTCAACATGATTCGATAAATCAATAATGGACTGCAACAAGCCGGATGTTCGGAAGTTTATCGACTGAAAATTATTCTTGATGGCCCCATTCTCTGTAAATTTAAGCGTGTCTCCACTATTTACATAAGCGGTGGGATGCAGGTCTTTTCTCAGTTCAACATCAAGAAGCCCATAATGAAGATCATCAACGGAGATAGACTTTCGGAGTTCTTGTCGATCGGTTAAATCCGTGGGATAGCCAAAAACGCGAAAATCAAGCGGTTTATGATTCATCAGATCCTCAAGAACAAAGGCACCCCCATAAATAAAGTCGCCCGGAAAATGGGTATTCATGGCATCGTCCAACGAAAGGGTTGTGGGCGTTAAAATAAATTCCCGTTCACCTTGGACGCTCAGGGGGACATTTTGGATCTTTGCTGAAAAAGGTTTTAACCCTAACGACTTAAACCCCATGGTCAGCCTAACATGATCAAGCGGCTCAAAAACACCCAGAGCAACAGCTTTAACTTTTGAGGATATTGACTTAAGCCCATTGCACTTTACGTCGCTTAACAGTTGTTCATAGGTCAATATCATTTCAAAAACTCCATCTCAATGGCGGCGACGGGGCAATATTTAAGGCAAAGATCACACACGACACAATCTTTTTTCTCGAAACAAACCTCATGGGTCTTGGGATCGATCGTCAACGCTGTTGTCGGACACAGCCCCACACATAAGCCACAATGGATACAGGCGTTCACATTAAGGGAAATCCCCTTTTCCATATCGACCACTTCGATCTCTTGGGTTTGCAGGAAATCAAACGCATTATCGATATCTTTTTTACGACCGATGACTTCAACGATCATAAATGACTCTTTTTCCTCATGAGCGCTGGCTTGGAGAATATTGATCACCAGATTAAAATCTTTGACTAAATGATACGCGATCGGCTTATCCACTTGATTCGGGGGAAACTGAAGCACCCATTTTTTACTAATTTTATCGGCCATAATAACGCCTATCTTACGGACTTGCCGAATAAATGTCAAAACAAGTAGAATGGGAACATGATCATTGTTACTGGCGGTGCCGGTTTTATTGGAAGTCATATCGTAAAGTCTCTGAATGATTTGGGGCACACCAATATCATTGTGGTCGATAATCTATCAAAACCTGAAAAGCATCTAAACCTTAATCGCCTCAAAATCGCCGACTTCATCGATAAAGAGGACTTTCTTCAGGAACTCAACCATTTCAAACAAGTCGAGACCATCTTCCATGAGGGGGCCTGCAGCGACACCATGGAAAGCAATGGGCGATACATGATGAAGAATAACTTTGAATACTCCAAAGAGCTTCTTAGCTTTGCGCTTACCAATAAGATCAACTTCCTTTATGCGTCGAGTGCTTCGGTGTACGGGAACGGTGAAAAAGGCTTCACAGAAGATCTTTCTTGCGAGTACCCGCTTAATATTTATGCCTACTCTAAGTTTCTTTTTGACCAACATGTCCGAGACATTTTGAAGTCGCACCTCTCGTCACAAGTGTTGGGACTTCGATATTTTAATGTTTATGGCCCTCAGGAAAATCACAAAGGGCGAATGGCCTCTGTGGCGTTTCACCTCATGACGGCAGCGGCAAAAGGTGAAAGCTTAAAACTATTCGAAGGCAGCAAGGGCTTCCGTCGCGATTTCATCTATGTCGACGATGTGGTGGCCGTTAATCAGTTCTTTTTCGAGAACAAAAAGAGCGGCATATTTAACTGTGGGAGCGGACATGCTCAAAGCTTTCAAGACATTGCCAATACGATCAAAACGCTTATCCCCGAAACGCAGATCGAAACCGTTCCGTTCCCTGCGGCCTTAGTTGGGAAGTATCAAACTTTTACCGAAGCCAATATCAACGCCCTTCGAGAAGCAGGCTATACCAAACCCTTTCAAACGGTTGAAGAAGGCGTTAAAAGATATTTCGACGTTTTTCAAAAAACAGGCGGGTATGTATCCTAAATAACCGGTCGGTGGCCGGATAGATGGCCCGTAACAAGCGCAACGAATGAGTCTTCGTCTTTAAATTGATCCTGCGTCATATTCATGAACAACCGTTGTTCGGATAGATCACAGTAAAGCTGATACAGGCGAAATTTAAGGGGTATCCCTTTTTTTGGCAACACCAACACTCGAAGCTCATTTGTCTTAACTAACTCGCTAAATTCTTTCAATTTCATTTTCTTTATCTCGGCTAAGGGGCGGTAAAGAATATTATACCCTGCTGTTTCCATCGTTTGCCAAAATTCAAGATCGCGCTGATCGTCACGTTGCGCGACTAAAATCGCAACACTAAGCTTAAAGACCTCCCGTTGCTTGGCGACATGAGATCGTGGCGGTGATTTAATGATCGATTCGATCCGAGTAAAAATATCAGTCATATCATAGTCTTTGTCACAATGGCCGAGATCACAACTAGAGAAGAACGAACAATGCTCCTCGCAGCGGCTCTTTATCGTCGAGAACTTGTACAGATGACAGTCCGCATGATAGGCGCCCCATTGCCAAGGTTGCGTTCCTTTGGGCGGATAAACGATCAACGCCTTGATACCCAAGGCTGACGCCAAATGAGCCGTGCCACTATCCACTCCTATAAAGAGAGAAGAACCCCTCATTACAGCTAACAATTCGAACAAATTCGTTTTAGCCACTAAATCAACATAATGGGGATGATCGAAATGACGAGCTAATTCGTAATTATCCTTCAATCCAACCTGAACGACCGATAAATGGAGGGTATTCAATAAATAATCGATGACTTGGAGATAAAACGTCTTATCATAGTTACGACAGGAGTGAAAATCGGGATTGATGACAACATAGTTCGACGGCAATTCAAAAGGGTGCGTTTGGGTTAAAGCATCGGGAATACCCAAACGATAGTCATACTCAGAGGCTTTTGCCCACTGTCCGCTATACATATCGAGATTATTCATGTATCGGACGGAAAGATGCGCGTATCGACGAGCCGTCAACCAATGGGGGGAACCAAAACAAAACATTCGAAATTGGATCGCGGTCTTTTCTCGAAGCAAAAGAGGTATTCGGGCATACAACGCATACCAAAAAAGAGGATCATGCGTAAAGAAAACGGCATCATATTTCTCCTTTTGGAGACATTCCGAGTATTGTTTCAGATCGCTCCACGTTCGGGGGTGATGGTTTAGCCCCACGTCATTGATCAATATGAATCGATCAACATTGCGATGATTCGACAACAACAGCTGTATTGATTTCGACGAGAAAACATGGATCTTAGCATGGGGAAAAACGACTTTCACTCGATTCATAAAAGGCAAAAAGATCAAATAATCGCCAAGCGCCTCGGGGAATAAAATAGCCAACGTCTGGACTGATTGTCTTTGCTTCTGTGTTAACGTCGTTCGACGTTTATTAAAACAGGAATGGATACGGTGCATCATACTTTACTTGTTTTGAAATTCATTTCGTAGAGTTTTTTATACAAAGCACAATTGACCAACAGCTCATCATGCGTGCCTTCACCGACAATGCGTCCACTCTCAAACACGAGGATCTTGTCAGCATTAATAACGGTCGATAATCGATGAGCAATAACGAGCGTGGTTCGTCCCTTCATTAACCGTTCTAACGCGTCTTGGACCAATTTTTCAGACTCATTGTCGAGCGCAGATGTCGCTTCATCAAGAATCAAGATCCGTGGATCCTTTAAGATCGCCCGAGCGATAGCGATTCGTTGGCGTTGACCACCCGACAACTTAAGCCCCCGTTCACCAATACGTGTGACATAACCGTTCTTTTGTCGAAGGATAAACTCTTCAGCGTTGGCAAAACGAGCCGCCTCGACGATCTCTTGGCGACTAGCGCCTATCTTTCCATAGGCGATATTATTCTCGATCGACCCACTAAAGAGCACGGTTTCTTGGGGAACAATACCGATGCGGTTCCGAAAGGAGAAAATATTTAGATCTTTGACCAAATGACCGTCGATCTTGATCGCCCCTTCATTGACATCATAAAACCGGGGGATCAAGTTAACAAAAGTTGACTTCCCTGCCCCACTTGGCCCAACGAGTGCAATCGTTTGACCGGCTTTAATATCCACACAAACATCGATCAAAACCGGCTTCTCATCAGGGTTATAGGCAAACGTCACATGGTCAAAGACGATATCCCCTTTGACTTCGGATAGAACCGTTGCGTTCTTCTTTTCCTTTACGGTGGGCTTAATATCAAGAATGGTAAACACACGTTCCGCTGACGAAAAAGCACCCTGTATCATGGTATACACTTTACTTAAGGCGATCACCGGATCGATCAGCAACATAATACCGGTAAAATACGCGATTAAATTTTCGACTGATAATTGGTTGGTAACCACTAATTGCCCGCCATACCAAATGACGATCAAAAACGCCATAAATTGAAGAAAACCAATAACGGGCTCTTGCAAAGCCGAGATTCGGGCATTTTTCATATTAAATATAAAATTCCGTTCATTCTCTCGAATAAATCGCTTGATCTCATAGTTTTCTGTCGAAAAGGCTTTGACTACACGAATAGCCGCAAGGGACTCTTGAAGAACAGAAACGATATCGGCACTTTTACGTTGGATCTTGCTCGATATCCGTCTGACTCGATTTCCAAAAATCTGGATCAACCAAACAAAGAGAGGTAAGACCCCAAACGTCATAAGGGTTAGCTTCCAGTTCATATAGATCAAATAACCCAGAACGCCAATGAGTGTGAGCGTTTGAGGGATCACTTGGGTAAAGCTCTGTCGGATAACGGTTTCTATCGCCCCGATATCACCCAAAAGCCGGCTCATAATATCCCCTTGACGAAATTTCTCAAAGAAATCGAGGGACAGTTTCTGAATATGCGTATACATCTCGACACGAAGATCGATCGTCAATCGATTAGAGATATAAGACATCAGATAGGTTTGAAAATAGGTCGCCAAGAGACGAACCAGATACAAACCGATCGTATCCAAAATAAATATATTAAATAATACGATGTCTTTTTGACCGAGCGCCTTGCTAATATCCCGAACAAGGGCAATAAAAAAAACATTCGAGGCAGAAAATACGATGGCGAAAAAAATCGCCAAAAGCAATTTCGTTCGATAGGGCCTAACGTAATTTAAGATTCGAAAATACATGACAACTCTTTCACGATACGCTGACTTGCTCCCGAAGCCCCCATTATCTTTGGACCTTGTTCACGGACATAAGCAAACCAATCTTTATCTTTTGATGCTTTGATAACGTGTTTGGCTATTATAGCAGAATTTGCGCCTTCGACGAGACGAACACCGCCTAACAATAATTTGCTTTGTTGAATAAAACGACGCTTTGTTGTTTGCGGTCCAACACCCTGAAAAGCAACGACAGGAATTCCACACCCCACACATTGTTCATTAGCCGTCCCTGAAAGGCCAATAACCATGTCAACCTCATCAAGAAGGGACTGGAAACCACACCACGTATGATCTTGTTCAAGGGGGATCGATTGAAGTCGCGACAAATCAAGTTGTGGCGGGGCAGCGATCCGAATTTGCCATGCTTTTGGGCAATGCCGAAGCACCGAAATGATCCGTTCAAAATTAGCGTAGGCCTCGTCTCGGCTCCCTGGAAGGATACCGACAATAAATTGGTCGTGCTGCCGCGTCGATTTTCTAGTAACCAGATCCATCATAATATTGCCTAAGTATTTCGCCCGAATCCCTCTCGAAACAAGGGAGTCCGCCGTCACCTGATCTCTGGTGAAAACCTGACTCGCCCATCGACGAATAAAAAAACGTTCAATTGCAAAATGAGGCTCGAATAGATCCGACTTTGCGGTTGGTATAAACACGCGATGTTTGGCATGGACAAGCCTTGCGACAATGAGCGCAAAAAAATCCCCAACGGCCACAACCTCATCAAATTGATAAAATCGAGCCTCTCGGATCTGTTGGTAATGAGCCCGAAGAACCCCTGCTTTGATCTCGGATATCAGCGCTGAAAACGAACCGATAAAACCACCCGAAGGGGAAACCCATCTTGACTCGAGAGCAGTGGCCGACTGAATTCCATCGAACACTTGTCCTCCGCCAACCAATGGCATAATATAAATATCGTTTTGGGGGTGAAGGCGCTGAAAAACCTCTACTAATTGACGGGAAATGACATCCTCGCCATGACCATTACTAATAAAAAGGATATTCAAGGAGTCGTTCCTTTATCTTTTCAACGGCTCTAAATCGATGACTGATCGAATTTTTTTCATAAGGGGGCATTTCGGCCATCGTTCTTCCCGTTTCGATCACCTCAAAAACCGGATCATAACCAAACCCATGATGACCTCGCATCGAATCTGTAATTCGCCCTTCGACCGCTCCCTCAACCAGATGACAAACTTGTGTTTGCGGGTCAAACAATGCCATCACACAACGGAAACGAGCCGTACGCAGCTCATATGGAACGTCTTTCAACGCAATCAATAGTTTTTGACATAACTGCTCTGGGGTAGCCCCTGCTCCAGCATATCGAGCCGAAAAAACGCCCGGTGCCCCGTGCAACGCATCTACCTCAAGCCCCGAATCATCAGCCAGTGTCATTTGCCCGAATATTGCCCCGATCGTCGAGGCCTTTAGTCGAGCATTCTCGTCAAACGTTGCCCCTGTTTCAAGGATCTCCTCAAAATATCCCTTTTCTTTTAGGGAAACAAAATGAACCGGCACACCTTCCAATAATGCGTTAATTTCTTCAACCTTATGCTCATTATGGGTGGCGAGAATGATCTCTGTCATGAGGGGCGATGGAGGGCTTTTTGCCCGATATCCCGCCGACAATATTTCCCGTCGAAGTCAATGATATCCACATCGGCATAGGCCTTACTAATAGCTTCTTCTAAAGTTTTACCCCGAGCGGTAACACCAAGAACACGGCCTCCATTAGTATAAACCCTATCATTCGACAGGATTGTTCCCGCATGGAAAGCCTGATTCGTCACCTTATCCAAACCGGTGATGATCTTATGCTTCTCAAATGGCCCTGGGTACCCCCCACTGGCTAATACTACACAGACAACCGGATCATTACTCCATACAATATCCATTATTGACAACTTATCGTCACAAACAGCCTCAAGTATCGACAACAAGTCACTCTCAAGCCGCATCAATACGGACTGGGTTTCAGGGTCACCAAAACGAACATTAAACTCTAAAACATAGGGCTCACCCTTTACGATCATGAGGCCAATAAATAATACACCGCGAAAGTCTAAACCATCTCTTCGGAATCCATCCTGAATCCGGTCCAGAATCGTTGAGCGCACTTTATTCATCACCTGAGGCGTCATAACGGGCGCAGGAGAATATGTTCCCATGCCGCCGGTGTTGGGGCCTTTGTCTCCTTCGAATATCGTTTTATGGTCTTGAGCGGAAACCATCGGAATAAGGGCTGATTTATCCACAAAGGTTAATAAAGAGGCTTCTTCGCCCACCAAAAACTGCTCGATAACGACTTTGCCCCCCGCATCCCCAAACAAGCGGGCCTCCATCATATCCTCGATCGACTTGACGGCCTCAGCTTGATCTTTTGCAATAACCACGCCTTTTCCTGCGGCAAGACCATCTGCTTTGATCACAATCGGGTAGTCGCAGGCTTCAAGGTAGTGTTTGGCCGATAAAGCATCGGCGAAATCAGCATAAGCTGCCGTCGGAATATGATGTCGTTGCATGAATTCCTTAGAGAAGGCTTTGCTCCCCTCAAGTTGAGCGCATTGCTTGTTCGGTCCGAACACTCGAACGAAGGGCCTCAATCGATCAACCAGCCCCATGACGAGCGGAACTTCGGGGCCCACAACCACAAGATCGATCAACTGTTCTTTGACAAAAGCCTCGATCGCATCAAAATCGGTTTCTTTGATGTCAATATTGATGGCATCCGTTGCGGTTCCACCATTCCCTGGAGCAACATATATCGAGGAGACACGGGGATTTTGTTTTAACTTCCAAGCAATCGTATGCTCTCGCCCACCACTACCAATAATAAGAATCTTCATACTCAAAAGTATATCATTTTATCAAGGGTTGCGGAATCAGTCTTGGATGCTTAAATGAATCTTTGCCTCGCCTTTATTTAAAGGTTCGATCATCAAATAACGACCATTAGCCCCGACATCGAGAAGCTTGCCATTGATCGTGATGGGGGAAGTCAAATCCGTGATGCCTTCAATGCGCATGGCCCCATTGACAACCTTCAAACGCATTTTCAACCTTTGCCCATTGTTAAAATCGTAATTTAAAACAACAGCCTCAGTATACATTCCTTTTGAATAGAACTTCCCATCAGCTCGAAGGATGATATCCCGATCATTCTGGGCCAGTCGTGATAAACCTGCGGCGGCAAAACCTTGAACAATCCATTTTTTATTGGACCATAGGATATCAGCCGCAACAGAAACAGCTTCTTTCGGACTCACTTTCTCGGTGGGAGGGCTTTCTGAAGTTGCTGTTTCATTGACCATCACATCAGCTTCTTTAATAGAAGACTTCGACTCAACTCCATCAAAAGCAAAGGAGACACCCATACGATGAATACTCGTTAACAATCCCTCTCCCGTCAGAACATACTGGAACCCATAATCGATCCCCATTGAACCCAGTTGAAGACCGATCCCCGCCGAGAGTTCATCCCGATTGGCTCCCGCCCGAATAAATAAAGACTGATTGAAAACATATTCCGACCCAAGCAACCACTTCATATCCGAACCACTACTTTGCAACCCCGCATTGACTGACCACATGGGGTTGAGTTGAAAACCTACCCCCGAGATCCACCCCAAACTGGGTTGCTCATTCTCTGAAGCCCATTCATAAGGTGTGGAGACCAGATTAGTCAACTTGACACTAAGATTCAGTTCCGGCGACACATCCCAATCGCCCCCCACATCCAAACCCATTGAGGATGCCTGAACAGGCCCTAGAACTTTAGTCTGAAGTCGGCCTGCCGCAGCCCACCGCAGGTTGTTATTGAAGTCATTTGCATAGGTAAGCTGCATCAGTGACTCGTAGTAATTATAAACAAGACCGTCAAGTTGATTCTTACCGGCAACGTAGGTCGTTCCTAATATCTGATCGATCGACCGCTGATTAAAATATTGGAAGCCGACAACACCAAAATCGGTTGGCATGGCTGCCCCCAACCAGATCTCATCGAGAAAATCCCATTTTCGATCAATCACAAGCGACATTTTTGATTCTTGCATCAAGGAAAGGCGAGCTGGAGCCGACCAAGCGCTCTCCAGTCCGACTGGACGAAAGTTAGCACCACCCATTGAAGGACCAACGATCCCGATCCCATTATCCAAAAATGCATCCAAATTGGCAGCCCAAAGAACTGAGCAAAGAAGAATCATTAAAATTTTCTTTATCATCATTTTGTCACCAACAACATAAATCGTTTGGCCGACGAAAGACCCACTTCGTCCGACTTAATATAAACAAGATAAAGCCCAGCCGGAACCACCGTGCCCTGATCGGTTCGGCCATCCCAAATCACATCGTTCGGCCCAATAAGTCCACCATTAAGGCCAGACGGCGTCTGAATCTGACGAACCCGTCGACCGGCCACATCAAAAATATAGATCGTTGTTGCCATGGACTTGGAAAGATCATAAGTAAAGTGAACCGAGGGTGAACGCTTAATATTGACAGGGTTGGGCCCTGCCAGGAAATTCAGAATTTGAACCTCCGAGCGACAGAACAACGTTATACTCCGTGTTGAGACAAGGCCCGAAGCATCTTCAACCGACACGATCAATCGATAATCGCCATCGGAGATCGAGATCGAGCTTAAATCCCACACAACATCAACTTGAGCCGTCGCAACCAAGCTGTCGGAGGTGCTATGGCTACCCACGTCACCCACTTTGATCAAAGAAATATTATAGCTGACCACGCCACTATCCGTTGGCCGAGAATCCGTAAAACTCATCGAAAATAGGGGAGAAGGTCTGATAAAAGAACCGTCTATCAGCCCCATATTATTGGCCTTTAGCTGAGAAATTAAGGGCGCCAAACGATCCTCAAACGTAAAGACCCCAAAGATCGTAAAGTGCTCTACCGCAACCCATACCTTATGCGCCACCACATCGACGGTCAGAACATGGATTCCATCATATCGCCATACAGAGGGGGAAACGCTTGTATCAAGATAGGCCACAGCAACCCCTTGTGTCGCTGTTCCAAAATAAGGCAGCTCTAAAATAACTGGAACCGAGAAATGAGAGGTTGGAACAATATTTCCTGTCGAAGAAACAAAGAATACATCGATCACCAACCCATTTAATGAGGCGGTATTTGGGGCATCATACGACTGAGTGACCACATTGGCGCTCAGTGTATAGAATTGGTCAACAGCGCCAACAGGGATCTCTATCCCGATGGACTGGGTCGCCCCTCCAATTGAAGCCGTCGAACTCTCGGGAATAACATGGATCACGGCTTGCAATTCTTGAGGGGGGCCACCAGAGGAATCGGTTGCCGAAAGGTTGAGTGTATTAACCCCCACATTTAATGTAATAATAAAATCATGGAAATAACCAAAGCCCGTTTGAACATCCGTTTGCCCCCCTCTTACAAGGACAGAGATGCTTTCATCACAAGACACATGGAGCGGATAATAAATAATCGGGGTTGACGTAACCACATTCCATTCCACGGTATACGTTGATGGGACATAAAGACTCACTTGGAACCCAATAGAATTCCCTGCTAGACTTAGGCTAGCAAAAAGCAACAGGCCCAATAGCCCGCGTTTCATCAGCGCACCCTAACCTGGTCACTCACGGTATGAATACTACCGCGAATATCATAGTATTGAACGCGAACATTCACCAAAGCACCCTCTCTCCCCTTTTCAGGCAATGGAACAATATTCCCTAACTGTCGTTGACTGAATGGATACACCGGCACATCATCTTGAACTCGGATCCAAGTGGGATCGCCTTGGAACTGAATGTCTATACGAGGACGAATATGAACATTGCCCTCGTTCTCGATCATACAATTCACCTGCAGGGAATCTCCCTTATGTAATATATCGAACGTAACAATACGACATTTCACTATTTCTGTACCAGAAATAACTAAATAGACAGGGATCGTTTTACTAAATCGAAACGAGGCATTCTCAAGCTCGGTTGAAAAATTGAGCTGAAAACGCTTTTCCCCAACACTATCAGGCACTTTAAACCCAAACGACAAGATCTGAGAACTATCAGGCGGAATGGTTATATGGGCTGTTGGCAAGAAAACCCAGCCTTCACTAAAGGGGTAAAACAGAAATTGATCACCCGTCACCTCCCATGTGCTGAGACTCAGATCAACCTCTTCAGTGACAGGCTTATTGCTGATCAACGAAATATTATAGGAAACTAATGCGCCTGCGGACTCAACGACCTCGAACCGAGATGGAAGATAAGAAAATGGCAAGGATATCCCACTCAATCCAAAAGAAAGAAGTAGAAGCATCTGTTTGAGGGACATGTTTACTATTATATCACTCAACCAATTAGATTATGCCAAATACATTCATTCTGATTTTTGCTCAGCATGCAACTATACCCGCCGAACACTCTCACGAATTTGTGGAATCATAGGAATAACCTTCCCTGAAAAGCTATCTTTGTTTATTAACTTAACAAGTCCCTTTACCGCTTCTTGACCAATACGTTCTCGATCACATGCCATGGTTGTCAATGAGGATTGGAAAGGCGATAAATGCCGAGGGAATTTAATTCCATCAAATCCTGAGATCGAAATATCTTTGGGTATACTAATCTCATACTTTTTGGCTGCCATCATAGCAAAACAAGCAATAAGATCACTCGAACAAAATATGGTTGAATAACGTTTTTTACTAGAAAGTATCTGGTTGAACGCTATTTCTGTCTTTTCAACTTGATGATAGCTGCTTTGATATATATCTTGATCATCAAACTCTATATTATTACGTTTCAGTGCCCATTTATAGGAACTCAGAAAGAGATTCCATGCATAATCTTTTTCTTCGACCTCACCTGTAAGTAGAGCGATCCGCTCGTGTCGACAATTTATCGTAAAACTCATTAATTCCAAAACCCCGCTCTGAGTATCTTGATACACACAAGGAAAATGATTGTCATAATAGGGGTGCCCAGCTAAAACGAATGGGATCTTATACTTCTGAACAAACTGAATAAAGGACGGCGGTGTCCGTCCAACGAAAACAATCCCGTCATAGTCATAAATTCGCGAATAATCAACATCAAGATTAGAGAGAACTAACGTAGGAATCATTAACTGAGATAGCGTATTTTGTATCCCGAAAATAACGTCTTGATAGTATTCTCCAAAAAAATAGTCTTTATAGTTATCTGCAACGATAATTATTTTCTTAACCGATACTTCTTTTCCTCTTGAAAAATAGCCGAGTTCTCGGGCCGTTCTTATAATTCTCTCTCGAGTGTAAACTCCAATTTTTTGAGGATGATTAAGGGCCGTTGATACCGTCGACACCCCTACTTTGCAGGATTTTGCAATCATCTCTAACGTTGGTTTTTCGGATGTCATATAAATATATCGCAACCTATTATTGAATATTTCACATTTATTCATGAAAACTTTCACGCATCAAACCGAAGTCTTAACTATATGTTATATACTTCGACCGAATTGGTTTACGGTTTTTCAGGGCGATTGAAGTAGGTGCAGTTTAGTGCCAATAAATTGACGCAACTCATCGCGTTGATTAGGGAGTCCATCTAGGAACGAGTCAATTTTCTCCCTAAAGACAGC
>CAIWAN010000065.1 GCA_903910705.1 uncultured Candidatus Marinamargulisbacteria bacterium | reverse complement strand
TATGGCCTATATTTTGGATCGGTTGTCAGGCTCATATGCAATGACCAGCTTGGCCGACTTGATTTCACAAAATCATCCAGCCGTCTCTTCGGCTTAAATTCAATCATTCGCTATGGCTCCCACGAACTGTGAAGGGCTTACTTATTTTTCTTGTTTTTTTTATTGTTGCGAGTTGGCCGTTTTGGGCTTATGCCCTCACGGATGCCGATATCATTCACTGGATTCCCTTGTCACTTGAGATTCGAAATCATTTTAATTTTCTAACCATGAATCAAGTCGACCAGTCCCATGGTCCTTTATTCGCATGGGGGAGTGGGCTGTTTTCTCGATTGTTCCCCGTAAGTTTTTATGGCGTCGCTTTTTTTAATATTTTCATGGCGGTTTTAGGTGTCGTTCTTGTGTATTATTTCAGCACTCAATGGTGGAAATACTCTAAAGTGGCGCTCGTTTCGGGGATGATCCTGTCGACGTCCCTTGCTTGGGTATATCTAGCTCGGACTCCTATGTATGACCTCACGGCTGCCGTTAGTTATTTAGCCTTTGTCGGATTCTATACGCAATATATTTTGGAAAAGAAGAAACGATTCCTTCTTATTGCTTTACTGGGCTTGGTTGTGGGTTGTCTGACTCGTTTCTCGATCGTGTTAGGGCTCGCTGGGTTTTTTGTTATCCTAGCCCATTTGATCTATCGTCGATCGGTTTGGTTGCTTGTTCGAGACGGGCTTCTGCTTGTTCTCGTGGGGACGATCGTGAATGTTCCGTGGCTACTGTCGCAAGTTCAGCTTCATGGTCAATCATTCTGGGATGTTTTTCTTGCTGATAATTTGCTTCGTTTTATTCGAGAACCGGGTGTTGGTGTACAGCCCCGACACGATTACTATGGATTTATTCTTTATACCATTATTGGGATGCTTCCCCATAGTTTCGCTTTGATCGCCGCCTTGATCCAACCTTCGTTTTGGCGTCAGGTCAGCCAGGATAAACGGGTTCAAATGTTATTAGCGGCAAGTATTCCCTGCTTGATCCTATTTTCGGTGTCAGGCCATGTAAAACTGGCTCGATATATTGCCTATATTTTTCCTTTTTTTGCGATGTTGCTGGGGCAGTTTGTTGTCATTGCCACTATAGATGCAAAAAAATGGAAGTCCTCGATACGCGGGTGGGGGTGGGGGCTCGTTGTCTTTGTTTCGCTTATTCTATTGATCCTGACGATCCAATTCTCGAAACAAGCGGCGGAAGGAAGTATAATGGTGCTTGGATTAGCCGTGATGTTGTTGGTTCAACTCGGGTTACTTTTGTGGGGTGGCGCTCATAACGTTGAGGGATATAGCAAGAAGGCGATGACGTGGATGCTTTCTTTATCCATGGCTTATCTTTTGTTCTTTTCTTTGTTATCGTGGGAGTCTTTCCATGTGAGCTTTCTAACTGAAATTCGGGAGCCGATCCACGTCATGTTAAATAATTCTTTAAAATATTAGGAGCAATGCCCATGAAGCGAGTCAGCGTGTTAGTCCCCATTTTTAACGAAAAAAATACTGTGATAACGATCTTTGAGGCTATTCATGTAGCCCCTTTTCCTGCCGGACTCGATTATGAGATCGTGGCGGTTGATGATGCGTCAACGGATGGGACAACAGAAATATTGAGAAATTACAGCCATCCACGTGTAAAGGTTTTCTTTAAAGAAGTGAATGCGGGGAAGGGGGCTGCCCTTGCAACAGCCATTAGTCAGGCATCGGGGGATATCTTGATCATTCAAGATGCTGACCTAGAATATGATCCTCAAGAATATCCGACAATTTTTGGCCCCATTCTTGCTGGAAAAGCTGATGTTGTTTATGGGTCGCGATTCTTAGGGTCGCCGAGCGGCCATCGTGTTCTTTTCTTCTGGCACTCTATTGGTAATCAATTGCTTACGCTTATGTCCAATATGTTTACAAATTTGAACTTAACGGATATGGAAACGTGCTACAAGGCGTTTACTCGAAAAGCGATTGAGGGTATTACTATTGAGTCTAAGCGATTTGGGGTTGAACCCGAGCTGACGGCTAAGTTCTCACGCAAGAGGTGTCACATTTACGAAGTCCCTATTTCATATAATGGACGGGATTATGATGAAGGGAAAAAGATTACGTGGAAAGATGGCGTCAGTGCTTTATATGCGATCATAAAATTTAATTTGTCTCCATGAATCTTTTTCTGAAAATTGATCATCAAAGCGTATATACTGGTTACAGAAAAAATATAGGAGGTTATCAATTATGGTTAAAGAAATAAATGACGCAAGTTTTAAGGCAGAGGTTCTTCAGGATCTATCCATGCCCGTTCTCGTTGATTTTTGGGCGCCTTGGTGTGGCCCATGTCGTATGGTGTCGCCTGTCGTCGAGCAAATGGAGAAAGAATTTTCTGGCAAGTTAAAAGCATGCAAGATCAATACCGATGAGAACTCGCAAAGCGCGGTTGAGTATAATATTACCGGTATTCCGTGTTTAATTATTTTCAAGAATGGCAAAGAAGCAACTCGTCTTGTTGGCTATCGCCCTGCTGACCTGATGCGGAAGGATATCGAGAAAATTTTAGGGTAGTCTTTACCTCTAAAGAGGATGCCTACAGAGACATGAATGGGTAGATACTTAATTTATCAATTCAAGGGTCTGTCCTTTTTCTCTAATGGGTAAGAATAAGGGTCGTTCTTTCTTCGCTGTATTTGGCGAATGGATCGCTAATATATGGTTGCCTTTCAAGCTTCTAAAGATCATCCCATGTCCTCCATCGAGTTCATAAAGTGGACTCTCCGAGAGTTGCCATGGTCCTTCAATTTTTTTTGTTATAGATCGGGCAAATCCGATGGCATATGTTTGATTCTTTGTGTAGCTTGAAATGAGCAGGAATAGATTGGTTTCCGTTTCGAAGATATAAGGACCGTCGGACACATAATCGTTGTTTTGATAGGGTTTTGCCCACGGGATATCACTGGCTGAAAAGATTTGGGTCGATTCACCGATCCGATCTTTAAGATTTGAAGAAAGTTTTTGGAGCACAAAGGTTCCGTCTCGAATACTTTGCCATTCTTCACAATAGATGAGATAGGCTGACTCGGGAGAATTTAGATATAATGTCCCATCAAGGCATTTCTTGTCAAAAGGTGTGATCGTTTCATTGTGGTAGGGCATAAAGGGGCCGAGAGGTGATTCGGAAACGAGAAGTTGCGTGCCCCGCTTTATGTCCTGATAAGAATTGGCGCCTTTCCACCCCGTGAAGGTGATCGCCATGTACCAACGAGCATGATAGGCGTATACCTCTGGGGCCCAAAAATGACTATCTGCCCAGAAGTTATTTGGACGTTGAAAAACAACTATCGGAGTTCCCCAGTTGATTAGATCATCGCTGATATACGCAAGAACATTTTTGCCTTGAAAGGGCGTTCCATAGTCACCGGTGGTCCCGTACATGATGTAGTGATTGTTGTGGACAACGATAAAAGGGTCTCTCAAATGGATCATGAATTTAATTATGCTCTATCACGTTGAATTCGCGAAAGATTTTTTTCAGTTTTTTGGAATGTTGATCCACAGGAATATTCGTTAGTCCCTGAAGTTCCTGATATACAGGAGTTTCTCCGAATGCTTGCTGAATTCTTATATTTTGTTCGTGATAATTGCAGCCTTGAATACAATTTCTGGAGTATTCAGGGAATTTAATAATCCCCATCAGCGTTTGAAAGTAATATTCTAGAGGGGTGCGAGGGAAGCCATTAATGATTGGCATTGAATCAGAACCTTTCATGTCACAGCACATGTATCCTCTTGATGTGGGGCTGAAGAACATCGTCTCAAGAGGCGCGAGACAAAGCGGAAACGTATTGGAAACAGGTGCATTTAATCGATCCAGTCTGGGGAACGAAAGTGTCATATTTCCATCATTCCATGTTTTTTGTATTTTTCTTGAATATTCATAGGCTGTTAGATTGATGGGAAATTTGCGCTCATTTCCCATTTCATAGGCGGGCTTGATGCAAGCAAACCTAGCTCCGCTCTCTTGGCTAAGCCGAAGAAATTGATCAATATCGCTTGGGGTCGTTGTTCGATGGATTAAGAATGATGTTCTAATTCGGGCGGATAAATCTAATTGAATGGCTCGTGAATTAAATCCCTTAATCCATTTGAAAACGTCCTCGTCAAAACTATGGATAGAGACACTGATAAAGGATGTGTTTTGAGTAGGAAATAATTGATGAAGTTCTTCATCTGATTGGCTCAGTAATTTTGTTAATGCAATACCCCACGTGTTAAAGTCAACGCTGAGTCCACTTCGTTTTGCCGCTAAGAGCATGTCAATAAAATCGTGATGCTCACTAGGTTCTCCCCCTCCCGTTAAGAACAGATGTTGGCCACCCCAGTCCTTGTATCTATTCACTATCGTGATAAAGTCATTGAGCGTTAGTTCCTTTGATGTGTCGAGGTTCGGAAATGAGCAGTTTAAACAATCAACCCCTGGATGGTGCATAGATCTTCTTGATTTATATTTCTTCACTGCCTCTTGTCTTGAGCAAGCGTTTGTTAAATCAAGTTGGAGTTCTGGTGGGAAGGTTTCAGGGAAGATTCCCTCGCTAAATATTATATCCAAAAGATTGCTCGGTCTTCTTTGATCGGGTATAGCTCGCCGAATGGAGAGTCCAATAATTTTGGGTGCATAAGAAATGGTCGGGTTCAAGCAGCACGGCCGAATTTCGAAACGATATCATCGCCCTGACCCGATAGAACCCTTGCTCGTAGACTGACCATGGATTGAACGTTCTCCGAACCCCAGTGCATGCCGGATAAT
>CAIWAN010000064.1 GCA_903910705.1 uncultured Candidatus Marinamargulisbacteria bacterium | reverse complement strand
TTTCGGTATTGATTCTGATTCTGCTAATATCATCTGTGCCTCCCGTATTGTTAGGGGGTGCTTGAGAGATTTCGTTAGATCTCGGACATAGCACCAATTCCTGTCAATATGTTGCACACGATGTGGGTATATCCGCCAGACCGGCTTGGAAAGAGTTTAACTATTTGATCACAAGAACGATTATCCCCCGTCGCCTGTGCTAGAATCTAATCATGGGTTACAAAGAACTCTCGCTTAAACTTTCCCCCGACTTCTCGCCTGATGAGTTGCGGCAAACCGTTGCTAAAATCCTTCACCTTTCTGATTTTAGCTATCAGATCATTACGCAAAGCCTCGATGCTCGGAAAAAGGACAGTATCCACTGGCTGGTTCGGGTTGGCGTCACGTCAAAAGAACTGAAGGGCCCCGCCCCCACCCCAGCTCCAACCCTGTCTATCCCTTACAAAAAAAGGAATCAGCGCGTGGTGGTGGTCGGCAGTGGCCCTGCGGGTCTTTTTTCTGCTCTTGTTCTCCAACAAGCAGGCTTCGCAGTCACCCTCATTGAACGGGGAAAAGACGTGGATGCCCGAGCCGAGAGTATCGCGACGTTCGAGAACGGCGGGATCTTTGACCCTACGGGAAATTATGCGTTTGGTGAAGGCGGCGCAGGGACGTTCTCGGATGGAAAGCTGACCAGTCGCAGTAAACATATCGCTAAAGAGCGCCACTATATTCTTTCCCGCTACATCGAGGCAGGCGCACCCGACGAGATCGCGTACCTCGCTCACCCTCATTTAGGCAGTGACCACCTTCGATCGATCGTCAAACCTTTACGTCAAACCTTTCAAACCTTGGGTGGCGACATTCAATTTGAAACGGAGCTGAAAAATCTCATGATTGAAGGGTCGACGATTATGGAGGCCGTTATTGAGAACGCCTCGATTACACGAACCCTCAAGGCCGATATCTTTGTCCTCGCCACGGGGCACAGCGCCTACGAAACCTATCGCCTTTTGATCGCCCTTGGGGTTCAGTTTAAAACCAAACATTTCGCCCTTGGCGCGCGCATTGAACACCCTCAAACGCTTATTAATGAGGCACAATGGGGCACACCCCGGTTATCGGGCGTGCTTGCGGCCGAATACCGACTCACCTCAACAACAGCGCGACATTTGCCCGTCTATACGTTTTGTATGTGTCCGGGGGGCACGGTTGTTCCGGCCACCGCCTACCCCAACCAAAGCAGCGTGAACGGAATGAGTTTGCAAGCGCGCGATGGACACTTTGCTAACGCTGCCTGTGTCGCCGCGATCAACCTCGATTCAATCCTTGGCACCGAAACCTCTCCCTTGGCGGCGCTTGATTGGGTTGAAGCGCTTGAGCGCCAATTCTTTGAAACGACCAAGAGCTACGCGCTACCCGCTTGTCGGATCGATGATTTCATCCACCAAAAATTGTCGGGCAGTCTAGACTCGACAAGCTATCCACTGGGGCTTGAGTTGACACCCTTGTGGACGATGTTTCCTGAACAGGTCGGCACCTCCATTCAAGCCGGACTTGTTGATTTTTCTCGAAAGATCAAGGGGTTTGAAACGGGCACCATTATGGGGCTAGAGAGCAAAACGTCGGCGCCTATCCAATCGTTACGTGAAGATGATCTGTTGTGCGCGGGGTTTAAAAACCTCTATCTAGCCGGCGAGGGCAGTGGTCACAGCGGCGGCATTATGTCGAGTGCCGCCGATGGGGTTAAAATTGCCATGAGAATTATTGCCTAGTATAATGAAGTGCAAATGATCAACACTTTAATCATCGCCTGTTTGTTAGGTGTTGGCTTTACGGCGCTACTGATATTCGATGTTATTATCCTTCGCTTAACTCGCCGCTACACCACGTGGCGGACGGCCCGTTTTATTGAGAAACGAGCACCGCTTCTTAAGGCCTATCTGGCCTCAACATCAACAACCGCGCCCTTTAAACTAACACCAAAAACGATACGATGGCTTATTCTTTGGGTATCGGTCGGACGAGCCGTCAACACCGAGGCCCAACGGAAACTCGCGCGTCTTGCCGGTGAACGGGGTCTGGTCGAACTCGCCTTAACCCATCTTCGTGGACGCTCTTATGAAAACAAACTGATCGCTTTGACCGCAATCGGGTATCTCGGTGATGCATCGACATGGAGCCTTGTTGTTCCGCTGGCTTATAGCTCAAACTTGACCCTCTCGCTTCGAGCGATCGAAACGCTCACTCACCTCGACTCATCTCAAGCCATCCCCTTTATTCTTGACCAGTTCACTCGGCGCGTTGACTGGCCGCTGCCCTTTATTCTTGCGCTGCTGGGCACCATTTCGCCTACCTTGATATCCGAATATGTCCGACAAGGGATTCAACAGACAGAAGCCAACAAGGTGCCGCGGTTGATCCCATTGCTTGAATTGCTTCCTCAAAAAGACCGGACTGCGTTGCTCCTCCATCAAATGGCATCGTCCGCCTTACCTGAAACCTTGGTGGCCTGTTTATTGCTGGTGTCTCAACCCAAAGAAATGCCGTTAACACGAGAGTTCATTTCACATGGCAAATGGCAAGTCCGAGCCGAAGCCGCAACCGCTTTGGGTCGTGCGGGCAATCAATTAGACAAAGCCCTGCTTGATGTTCTGCTGTGTGATCCGGTTTGGTGGGTTCGTCAACGCAGTGCCGAAGCGATTTCTCGTCTTCCAGGGATCAAGCCAAAAGAGATCCGAGAAATGCAGTTGATCCATCCCGATCTGTTCGGGCGAGGGACCCCCTCATGATGCCGATATCTCTTTGGGCGTTGGTTCTCTATTTGATCGTCGCTGCTGCCTATAAATGGATCATGACGGTTATTGCCTATCCGCCCGATATCAAGCAAGCGCCCCTTGATGGCATTACCCTTGAACGCAGCATTATG
The DNA here is from genome assembly GCA_903910705.1 of uncultured Candidatus Marinamargulisbacteria bacterium. Taxonomy (GTDB): domain Bacteria; phylum Margulisbacteria; class Riflemargulisbacteria; order GWF2-35-9; family GWF2-35-9; genus CAIWAN01. The sequence goes on along the minus strand of CAIWAN010000064.1, from coordinate 10,045 downwards.
CCGCCCCTTTCGATCATTGTACCCGTATACAATCAAGGTTCAACCATTGTCGCGACCCTTATCGCAAAACTCCATCTTAATTACCCTCAAGCCGAACTGATCGTCGTCAATGATGGCTCTACCGACAACACACTTCAAGCGATGATCCATCATTTTGTGCTCGCCCCCTTCCCCGAAATCGGATCGAACATCATTCCAACACGTCGCGTTCGGGCGATCTATCGGTCAAGCACCCACCCTATGCTTCGGGTGATCGATAAAGATCACGGCGGGTTAGGCGATGCGCTTAATGCCGGTGTTAACGCGTGTCACACGCCGTTGTTCATCCATCTTTCGGACAAGATGGTTCTGCATGAAGAGGGGTTGATCAATATCGCTCATCCATTTTTATCCGATTCGACCGTCGTGGCCTGTTCGGGAACCTTACGACGAACATCCGATCGCCTTATTCGTGATGGTCAACTTTTTGACGCTCGACTCCCTCGTCGTTGGGCAGATCGGTTCGCGCTCATCAATTCCTTTCGACCTCCGTGGTCAACCGCCTCCTTAGGTGCGCCCACTATCTTTAAACGAAGCGCGGTCGATAAACTGGGGGGGTATCGTTTCGATGGGTCTGATGGCGAGCTTCGATCTCGGCTTCAAGCCTCTCGCCCCACCCTTCATCAAGCGATCCGAACGATCAATGAACCGTTCTTTCTGGTTCAAGCCGATCCGCTGGATCCCGCTCGACTTCTCGATCGAAGCCTCTTTTCTTCCATGGGAACGAGGGGGTGGGGGACTTTACTATCCATGCTAACCTTTGAGTGGCTTTTTCCTTTGATAGAAACGATCGTTTTGATCATGATCCTCGTTGCGTGTTTTAAGGGTCTTGCCGGGCTTCCCTTATTGGCGATCTATCTTGGGGTTTGTCTGGCTTTGCGTATCGCACAAGCGGTGCTTGATCTGTTCCTCGAAACGCTCGTTCTTCGGATTTACCCCCCCCTCACCCTCACTCGATTGTTGATTGTCGCCACCCTCCAGAATCTGGGGGTTCGGCAATACCAAGACTGGAAACAATTCTTTTTGATGCTGAGATGGGTTACCTTGTGGGACGAAAAACCCTCTAGTTAAACTTAACGGCGGCGGGGCGATTTTCCTCGGAACGATTTAGCTCCGTCTTTAATATGACGATCTCAACACGACGATTTTCGGCTCGACCCGTTTCAGTCTTATTCGTTGCTAACGGTCGATACTCCGCATAACCTATGGCCGAATATCGCAAGGGACTCGCTCCCTGACGAGAGGATAAATGCTCAACGATCCGAGTTGCTCGTTCCGTCGAGAGTTGCCAGTTCGATCGGAATGCGCCGCCATGCATGGGCACATTATCGGTATGGCCCTCCACACGAATATAATTAGGGATCGTTGTCAGCATTTTTGATACTACTGCTAATTTTCGATACGCATCGGCCTTGATCGTATCCTCGCCACTGGCAAACAGCATCGATTCGCTGAGCCGGATCACCAGCCCCCGTTCCTCCATTTCAACGGATATTTCAGTGGCGAGATTCTCTTTTTCGATAAACTCGTAAAGCATATCCTGAACTTCGCCCATGCGCGTTTCTTCGGCTTTGCCTTCATCGCCTGGGTTCGACAGTGCATCGCCCTCTTTGGGCATCACCATTTCGTCAGACTTAAGGAGTTGGGGGTTTCCTTGCCCCAGAAACGCGTCATGCAAAGATTCAGCTAATTTTCTCATTTTTGATGAATCCGCAATACTCATGGCATACAACACAATAAAAAACGTCATTAACAGCGTGATCATATCGGCATAGGTTAGCAACCATCGCTCATGATTGCCTTTATGTTCTGCTTCCTTGGTTTTTTTTACCATCGAGGCTTAAGCTTTTTTTTCGTTTAGTTTGTCAAAAAGAACACGCTCTTCTCTCTCTAAAAAGCCCTTTAAGGTTTCGATCAAGAGAAAGGTGTTCGCCCCTTCTTGAATCAACAAGACGGCTTCGATGATGAATTGTTTTTCATACACCTCTTGTTTGTGCGCCGCTCTCATTTTGGCCCCTAAAGGCAGCCACCACAGATTTGCGAACGCAACCCCATACAGCGTAGCGATAAAGGCCATCGCGATAGCACCCCCCAGGCGCCCTGGATCATCCAATCGGCTCAAGACATTGATAAGCCCCATGACCGTTCCTACAACCCCCATGGTCGGCGAGTACCCCCCTGCTGATTCAAGGATCTCGGCACCCACTTTATGACGAGCCCCTGCAAGTTCGAGGTCTTGTTCAAGAATCGTCCGAACCGCACTCGAATCGAAGCCATCTACAACCATGCGAAGGCCTTTTTTCAAAAAGGGATCGGTAATTTTTTCTAGCTCTTTATCAAAAGCAAGCAACCCTTCGGCGCGGGTTTTGGCCGAGACGTCTTTAAAATAAATGATCTGATGCGCAAGGCTCTTTCGAGTAAAGTTAAACGAGGCTTTGAGCGCACCCGGAAGGACGCGGAGCTCGTCCAAGGGAAAGGATAGTCCTGTCGCGGCGATCGTCCCCCCCACAATAATGATAAGGGCGGTTGGGGCAAGCAGGGACATGACCGCCCCGCCTTCTTCGATGAAAGCAAAGAGAAGCGCACCAACCCCTAAGACGAGAAAGAAATACGATAAAGATTTTCCGTTCATTGTCCTTTATTGTATTTCCATTTCGCAAACATCACAACGAAAGTGGACTTTTGAAGCACCATGAATATCAATTATCTTCCAGTCGCCCCCCAAGGCTTTGCCCGACATTCGTGGACAGCGACCCCATTCATACGCAAGGCAATACCGCGTTCTCATCAGGATTTTTGAAGGTTCACCGATAGTAACGCCCCGTTTTTGGTAGAATTGGCGGGCTTTCATATTATCAACATTGGCCCGATGTGCGGTAACCTTGCTGTTGTTTGATGGAACGGCTTGATCTCTAAAAAAGACAGGTCGACACCGCTCTTCAAGCATCAGCTGTTCCAATCGAGACACCAAGATCCGACGCCATTCATTCATAACCGACATGGGGACGAAGGGAGGCGTTCCAATAAAGTGAACCGACTCGACACAAAAACCGGTTCCCCCCGTTCGTGAGAGCTGCTTCCTCCATGACGCCACTGATCTCTCAGGCTCACGAGGGGCCTCGAACGTCCCCCTCCCTTTCATGCCGACCGTATAACCTGATTCGCTTGTCAGGGTAAGCCAGACCCCGTCCGTGTGAGTATCACACGTCCATGAGACGTTCAGTTCTCGCGGGGGAATATGCGATGCCCTCTTGTCGTAAGCAGGATCCGCGTTACGCCAAACATCACTCCCGACCTTGGCTTGTACGTGGGTTCGAAACACCAAGCCCTCGCTTGATTTGAGGTCAATAAGACCGCCTTCAAGCGTTCCCTGCGGGGTTTCCCAACAAAGTCCCTCACCAATGGACAGGGTCTTTTCTGATTTTATCGCCAATGTTTTTCCGGCGACCCACTCAACGGTTCCGACCCACTCCCCACGAAAAGCCGCACTCAACCCAGAGTGAAGCGTTTTAGGGCGGCCCAAAAGAAAATAATCCGTTTGCCCCCGATGAAACACTTTCTCGGGGTTAGGGGTAAAGGTCGCTTTTATGTTCCCCCACGAGCTACGATGCCATTTATTAGACGGCTCGATAATTTTATCTAGCGCCTGTCGATAGGCCAAAACGGTGGTTGCCACATAGGCCTTATCTTTGAGCCGACCTTCAATTTTAAAGGACGTCACCCCTGCGGTAAGCAACGCCTGCAGTTGATGAATAAGGGAAAGATCCTTCAGCGATAAAACGGGGGACTCCGAGGCGATGACGTTATCGTTCTCATCCAGAAGTTGATAGGGTTTTCGGCAAGGCTGCGCACACGCCCCTCGATTGGCACTTCGCCCCCCATTAGCGGCGCTGAGATAACATTCACCGCTATACCCAACACAAATCGCCCCATGCACAAACACTTCGAGTTCAAGCGACTCATTGGCCTGATGGATCGCCGCGATCTCCTTGAGGCTGAGGGCCCGTTCTAGGATAACGCGATGCAGCCCCTGTTGTTTCAGGAATTGGGCTGTCTCGGGGGAGCGAACCCCCATCTGGGTACTGGCGATGAGCGGGATCGGAGGCAGCTCACATTCAAGCAACCCCACATCTTGAATGATAATGGCATCAAACCCCATATCATAGGCTTCACGGATCATCGAAACCGCCAATTTGAGTTCACTGTCCGAGAGAATGGTGTTGAGGGTTAAATAGACTTTAACCCCAAATCGATGTGCATGATCGAGTAGGGGTCGCAAGGTGTAGAGTTCGTTTTGTGCGGCTTGACGCGCACCAAAAGCGGGCCCGCCAACATACAGCGCGTCTGCCCCACAATCGATCGCGATAAGGCCTTGCTCCAGATTTTTAGCAGGGGCTAAAAGTTCGACAGATAACATGATTATCGAAGCATATCATGATATAATCGTCCTTACCATGAACCTTCGACCGCTCTATTGGGTAGGCCTTTTGGTCCTGATTGTTCTTGCAGGAAGTCTTGTGCTTCGGCCGCTTCCTGTCCCTAAACAACAACCTATTTTTCGTCAGATCCCTGCGCAACATGTCGCCTATATCCATTATCAAGGGGCTTATGAGGATATGTCACTCTTGTTTACGGCTTTGGCAAAAGAAGCCAAATCCCGTATCGCCGGTCCGGCCGGTGCGATCTATTTTCCAACCAAACTCGGACAGAAACCGATCTACGAGGCCTATCTGCCTGTCAAAAAGAACTGGGTTCCCCAAGAGTCCGCCATCGAGTTTAAAGATATCCCTACCGCCAACATGCTTATTTTCTACCATGTCGGGACTTATACGTCCCTGTCGTCGACCTATGAGAAAATTACCCGATTTTTTAAAGAAAGCAAAATCTCGAAAAAATCTAAAAGCCGTGAGGTCTATATAAAAGGACCGGGGTGGATCTTTAAGGGAAATCCTAAAAAGTACATCACCGAGATCCAGTTCGAGCTTTAGCCAAAAACATCATACCGTTGATGGATCGCTTTCTCCTGACCGATGGTGCTGTGGTTTCCGTGCCCCGGATAAACCCAAACGGCATCGGGTAATTTAAAGAGTTTCTCGCGAATAGAGGTCTTCAGCATGTCGGTTGAGCCACCCCAAAGATCGGTTCGCCCGACAGCTCCATTCGCAAAAAGCGTATCCCCCGTGAAGGCCCAGTCTCCCACACAATAGGTGACCGAACCCGGTGTGTGCCCTGGAGTCGAAATAACCGTCCAATCTTCGCCACATAGTGACAATACTTGCCCGTCTGTCACGGCTTGATCGAGAACCACGGGGTCAACGGGGCGGCCTACAAAGATGGACTGACGGCTGCCTTCCAACAGAAACGCATCGTCCTTTGACCCCATCACGGGGATGGGGTAATGGGCTTTGATCGCTGCAACCGCTTCGATATGGTCGTAGTGACCGTGCGTTAAGAGAATAGCAACGGGGGTTCTTTGTTTATCCTGAAGGCGTTTGAGGATCTTTTCGGGGTCGGCACCCGGATCTATGATAACCGTTTGACCGGATGCATCACTGATCAAATAGCAAATCGCGGCGATAGAGCCAACGGGGATCCGTTCTAGGGTGAGAGAGGTCATAGTGTCACCAGTTTACACAGCTATGGGGCTTTACTCAATGCTATAATTGAGGCAACCATGCGCCAACTCTGTCGATTCATCCTGCTCCTTGCCTCACTCGCTTTGGCCGATCAAGACCTTGCGTTCCGTGTTAATCAAATCGCCTTTCCCTTGAGTGATTTTGACAAACAATTCATGGCCACGCTTGAGCAGTACAAAAAAGACTTTCTCCTTCCCAACGACAGCAGTCTCACCTTGCCCGAACTGGAACAACTCAAATATGGTGTACTGGATACCTTGATCGATCGCGCCGTTTTGATGGATTACTCCAAACAAAAACACATCGTCATTTCTGATAAAACGATCAAAGCCCGACTTGCCGAGCTCAAAAAACGATATCCTTCCGCTGATGCGTTTGAGAAGGCCATCAAACAATATGGGATCAACCCCTCTCAAATCATGGAATCGCTTCGGCTTCAACTCACTCAAGAAGCCCTTATTGATCGCACGTTCAAAGACTCCTTCGCGGTAACGTCTCAAGACGTCCTGCTCTACATTCGACAAAAAAACATCACGGTATTTCCGCTTTTCTATGATCTGACCCTTGCCGTTACGGATAACAAGCGCTGGCTAGAATCTATAAAAGCCGAGGACTTCATCGCTCCAAAGTGGCCCCATCTTCGGTTAAACCTAGACTATTCGACCCTAAATATGACCATCGCCGATACGGATCTTGATTTTGCGATGCAAAGCTTTCTTGATACCCTTGAATTGAACGTCATGTCATCGACCTGCCCCTTCGACGATGCGAATTATTATCGCGTTCGGATCAATCAAATTCGCTTTCATGTTCCCGCGAGTTTTCGCGAGATGATCCAAGGCATCAAGGACGCCATTCGGAATGAAAAACGCTCGAAGCGGCTGGCCACGTGGTTAAAAGAACAACGACAGAAAACCTTTATTAAGGTTAACGTCAGAGCCTTTCCCGACTTCTATCACCGAGAACCCGTTTTGTGATACACTAGAAAAACATGATCGACGCCTTAGCCCCCGTTCGCCATCTCATTGATGTCGTTAAGCGACTCCTCGCGCCAGACGGTTGCCCGTGGGATCGTGAACAAACCCACCAATCCCTTCGTCACTACCTGATCGAAGAAACCTATGAATTTATCGAAGCCATCGAAGAAGATGATGCCGATAAAATGGAAGAAGAGCTCGGCGACCTTCTCTTTCATGTTGTATTCCACGCCGCTATCGCTGAAAAGAATAAAACGTTTGATCTTGAATCCGTCGCCAAACGCATTACCGAGAAAATGATCCGACGGCATCCGGGTGTTTTTGGTGACAAAACCGTCTCGACCGTCGAAGAGGTCTGGAAAAACTGGGATCAAATCAAACAACTCGAAAAAGCCAGTCGACCTAAAAAAGAACATCTCCTAACGGCCATCCCCAAACACTTACCTGCCCTGCTTCGCGCCGACAAACTTCAAAATCGTGCCGCGCGCGTCGGGTTTGACTGGGATCATGTCGGCCCTGTCTGGGAAAAGATCCTCGAAGAACTGGGCGAACTTCGCGAAGCGACCGCCTCAAAGAATACCGACCATATCAAAGAAGAACTGGGCGACTTTTTATTTTCCATCGTCAATCTTGCTCGCAAACTCGACATCGACCCCGAAGAAGCCCTTCATGGCACCAATAAAAAGTTCATTCAACGCTTTACCTATATAGAGGATACGTTGGCGGCAGAGGGTCGCAACCTCGAACAAGCGTCGCTAGACGAGATGGATCGTCTTTGGAATGACGCTAAAGAAAAATAGACAGTCCCCGCTCTGCGGCATATAATATCCCTTGGTTTTCAACTTAATCACCTTTTAAGGAGGAGTATGTATGTCAGAAATTGTTGATATTTTAGCTCGTGAGGTATTGGATTCTCGCGGAAACCCTACTGTTGAAGTAGATGTTCTCTGTGAAGATGGTAGTTTTGGTCGCGCGATCGTTCCTTCGGGTGCCTCAACGGGTGCTCACGAAGCCGTCGAGCTTCGCGATGGCGACAAGAACCGCTACCTAGGTAAAGGTGTCCTTCGAGCTGTAGAAAACGTTAACACAATCATTGCTGAAGAGATCATCGGTATGGACTGTACGCTTCAACGCGAGATCGACTATGCCATGATCGATCTCGATGGAACCGAGAACAAAGGCAAACTCGGTGCCAATGCTATTTTGGGCGTCTCGCTAGCGGTTGCTCGGGCAGCGGCAGCAAGTCGTGGTCTGCCTTTGTATCAATATATTGGTGGCCCTAACGCTCATCAACTCCCGACCCCCATGATGAACATCCTCAATGGCGGGCAGCACGCTGATAATACGATCGATATTCAAGAATTTATGGTTATGCCTGTCGGTGCAGCGACTTTCCGTGAAGCGCTTCGATGTGGGGCTGAAGTGTTCCATTCCCTTAAAAAGGTATTAAGCTCGAAGGGGCTCAGTACCGCGGTTGGCGATGAAGGCGGATTCGCTCCGAACCTTGCAAGCAGCGAAGAAGCACTACAAGTGATTCTTGAAGCGATCGAAAAAGCGGGCTATAAGGCCGGTAAAGACGTCATGATCGCGCTCGACGTTGCCGCTACTGAAATGTACCAAAAGGGTGTTTACACCTTCTCCGGTGAAGGCGTCACGCGCACCAGCAAAGAGTTGGTGGATTACTATGACATGCTCGTCAGCAAATATCCCATTATCTCGATCGAAGACGGTTTAGCTGAGGACGATTGGGAAGGGTGGAAGCTCATGACCGAGCGTCTTGGGAAAAAGATCCAAATCGTAGGGGATGATCTTTTTGTCACCAACACAAAACGCCTTGAAATGGGCATTAAAAAAGGGATTGCTAACTCGATCCTTGTTAAGGTCAACCAGATTGGAACCCTGACCGAAACCCTCGAAACCATACAAATGGCTCGAGAAGCAGGCTACACCGCCGTGGTTTCTCATCGCTCTGGCGAAAGTGAAGACACGACGATCGCCGATATCGTGGTCGCGACCAATGCGGGTCAGATCAAAACGGGATCAGCCAGTCGCACCGATCGTATTGCTAAATACAATCAACTGCTTCGCATCGAAGAAGAGTTGGGTGATATCTCGGTTTACAAGGGATTGAAAAGTTTTTATAATTTAGATATTGGTTAAACGAACACTTATTGTTTGGGGTCTTGGACTAATTTTGGTGTACTTTTTGTATACCAATGTTAAGATGGGGTATCACAACATTCAGTATTCGTGGGATATTAGGCAACTGCAGCAACGGATCCGCACTGAGCATCATCGACAGATGGTGCTCAAACAAAAGTTGGTCGATGTGCAAAAGGAGCCTTATATTGAACAACAAGCTCGAACCGTGTTAGGGCTTGTTAAACAAGGAGAGATCGCGTACCAGATCATTAATGAACAATATGACAGAAATAACAACAGAACCCATAGACCCAACAACACCCCCCATCGCCCCTAGCGAAGTCGCCGCTCCAACCCAGTTTGATGCAGGCGCTCTTGTCGAAGGCACCGTTTCGGGCATTACGAGCTTTGGCGCGTTCGTTCGGATCGCGCCTCGTATCGAAGGACTCGTGCATATCTCGGAAATCGCGCATGAGTACGTTGCCAGCGTTGATAATTATGTTCAGCTTAATCAAGTGGTTAAGGTCAAGGTGTTGGGGCTTAACAAAAAGGGCAAATACGATCTATCCATGAAGCAAGCCAATCCCGCTCCGGCCAGTCGACCCGAGCAAACGGACGCCCCTCGCTTTAGCCGCCCGTCAACGCCCAGTACTTCGCATGCCTCGCCAAGCCCTTCAGCCCCACCCTACGCACCGCGTGGAGGCGGACGCTACCGCAAACCCGAGAAAGAATATCTCTCGCCGTTCGAAGAAAAGATGAGTGACTTCATGAAGCGAAGCGATGAAAAGCAAATCGACGTGAAGCGAAATATTCAAACCAAGCAAGGCGTAAAAAAGCGTAAGAAGAAATAGGTCTTCGACACGTTGAATTGTGGCCGCGCGGCCACAATCTCGATTCCCATCCACAATAACTCCAAATTATAAGGACTTTATCTTGAAGGGTGCTCATTGCCGCACCCTTCACCTAGGCTAGTCAGCGACAAAGCACCGCTAATTGAGGTCACAATTTGTGACCTCAAAAGAAACACAATATTGCGATGCCTCCTTTTCCTCAATAACCACGCGGGATTCGCTCATTATTCCCAACGACACTTCAATAATCATTGGCTGTTGGCGGATATACCCACATCGTGTGCAACATATTGACAGGAATTGGTGCTATGTCCGAGATCTAACGAAATCTCTCAAGCACCCCCTAACAATACGGGAGGCACAGATGATATTAGCAGAATCAGAATCAATACCGAAAACA
>CAIWAN010000063.1 GCA_903910705.1 uncultured Candidatus Marinamargulisbacteria bacterium | reverse complement strand
GTTTTCGGTATTGATTCTGATTCTGCTAATATCATCTGTGCCTCCCGTATTGTTAGGGGGTGCTTGAGAGATTTCGTTAGATCTCGGACATAGCACCAATTCCTGTCAATATGTTGCACACGATGTGGGTATATCCGCCATCGGGCAATAAAACAACATGCAATTATTAGTTTCTTCAACCGATATATTATTATGATGAATACGTTTATTTCCAGTTCAGCTATGATGGTTCGCTCAAATCGGCATAAGATTGTGTCTGCGAATGAAATCCCGAATGAGGCCCCACCCCTCCGAACAATCTCTCCAGACTTGGCTTTAGACATTATCCAAAAAAATATTAATTCACTCTTTGAAGCCGTTCAATCATCAACAGAAAAGAGGAGTATTGACGCTATAAAAACAGCCGCACAGGCGCTTGAGCGTCAATTAAATCAAATCCTTGACACCAATCCAGGGCTCCTCCATCCCGATGACCTTCAATTGCTGCAAGACATAATGGAAATTATCAAGAAAAATCCGATGACTTCGGATCAAAATAAAAATTTTCAGAACTTTGATATGATCTCAACGCTCTTTGAAAAAAGAGCAACAGAGATTTCTTTTTCCCAAGAACAAATAAAAACAAACCGATACGCACAGTTTCTTGCGCTTTCAGCAACAGTTTTATCAAAAATACAAATATTATCATTAGGAAGTCTTGCTGGATCATCTCTGTGGGATACTTGGTCAGCGATAGGATATGCTGAATTATTCACAGAACTTTCTCCCATGAGATGGGATGGTCAAAACTACAATTACAATGCCTATGTCATGAATCCAGACTTTGGAAAAGGAAACCCACTACCTGAATTAAAAGAAAATAGTAAGCCAGCCTGCATGACAGGGGTGACGGGCGTTGATAAAGGACCCAATGAACTCAATGCAACGTATAGTGTCGTTGGAGGCGATCGACCTGCGCATAAATGGCATACTCGTTTACAAACACTATTTCCTTGGACAAAACTTGCATCAAATAGCGATTCAAGCAACGGTCACCAGGCCCGCACATGGGACTTGGTCTTACAAGAACAGCATATTCAGGCAAAGAGAGATTACATTATTGAAACTATTCTTAAATCAAGTGATGGAAAAGGACAATTCAAGTACGGTTTAAATGAACGATCCGCAAGGGAGATGGCCTTAGCTTTGGCGAAGGGTGATTTCACGTTTGTACCCATGTCAACCATAATAAACTCATTGCAAGAAACAGGTGTCGGAACAAGAAAGTCTCAGTTCTTATGGAAAATACTGGGAGAAAAAGGGGGTGAACGTGTTGTTTTGTGGTCGTTAGAAAGCGTATTAAAGAACGCACTAGATGAGGGGAGATTTGATAAAACTCTTTTCAATCGATTACGCGAGAACCTTGCAAGCCTACGATCGAGTAGTGATATGAGTAGCGCGATGGATTCAACTCAATATGAAAAACTCCTTAATGATTTTCTGTCTCGTAATGCTGTGAGCGATGAAGAAACACGCAATTCCATTATCAACAACTTCTACACCGGGAATAGCAACGATAAGACAAAATATACAGCGGACAAATCAAACCTCAAGCTGATGGATCGTTGGTATAACTTCATCAGAGATCAAGCCATCGATAATGGATACGATAGTGATGGGAATAATCGTTCCAATGCCGCAGCTAAAATGATCATTGATGAAGCCCGTCGATTAAGCCTATTACAAAAGATCGCTGATTCCCCGACTAAAGATGATCTCTCACGCGCCTATAGCATATCCGAATCAATGGCGGAGGAAATACTAGCAGCTATTCCTAACAATATCGATCAAATCGGATCTGATGTTGCGGGACACTATAGCACGGTAACCCGCGACATAAATGGAAACGCGAATCATGAAGATGTTCTAACGCAATTTCATCTTCGATTGGCTGGCATGATGACGATAGTATATGAAATTAAAGATGGACGAGATCAACGAGAAGCCAACTACTTGCGCGTAATGAAAAAGATCGTAAACAACACAAAGTCTCCCCTAATACCCTTTTTTAAGAATGCAGGGCTTTCTACCTTAAAACAAAATGCTGATGGAATTTATAAATGTAATGGTAATATGGAAGAGTCTTTTCGGGTTCTGCTTGAATCAAGGTTCATGAAAACACATCTAGGGTTTTCAACGCCACAAGCAGAATTTATTGTTTCAGCAATTATTGATCAGATCGCAGATTGTCAAGTTGAATTTCTTGAAGACTGGGTCAATAAAGTCGAGCATGAGTTAAACGCTCATCCCGAATTTAGCTTAAATCAAGCCATCGAAGCTCATCAGAATAATCTACAAGCTTTGGTAGGAATAAAGATTGACGAGATTCTTCGTAAAGGGGGACCTGTTCATTCTGCTCTTGCGAAGAAATTTAAGTATAACAACTTTGATGATCCCATCACCTATCAATTGGTTGTAGACGGTACGAAGGACATCGCCAACTCTCTTTTGGCAGAGGATATGTTTGAAAACGTCAACGCTCATGCGAATGGTCTTGGGCAAGAAGTCATGCAAAATGCTCGTTGGGCCAAAGAGACGTTGGGTCTCATGGAGAATAATCCTAAAATATATAGCTTTCAAACAGCCTTCGCTACATTAAGAACGCAAAGAGAAACCACGACCAATTTATCCGAAACGACATTTGGAGAAGACGGTAAATCCTTTATTAAACTTCTCGATAAGCTCAGCAAGATACTGGTCGGCAATCGATTTGCAAAAACAGATATTATTGCCTACTCGCAACTTCAAACGGTTCTGATCAACCTAATACTAGGAAAAAAAGATGTTACGGTTTACGCGAAGAATGGCACGGATATTTCTCCCAATGAATTACAGCAATATACATTGCTTCGTTACGCCGATGTAGCGGCCGACATCGAGCCTTTCTTAAATCATATCTTCAATAAAGACAGGGGCGCTTTTGCAAAATTCGCCCTGACTGACCTCTTAAAAATAAAAAACCATAAAACACTAGCAGACGCAATTGAACAACTCAACCGAAACGATCAACATCCCTTAATTGCGGACTTCAAGGGGACGCTCCCCTTGCTTGCATCAAAATTAAGGAGCGCAGCTGACGATGAGGTTCAAGATATTTTCCTCGCGTCTAAATTCGCAGATTTTGTAAAGAAAAATAACCCCGAACTATTCTCGGTGCTGTCAAATATAAACGACCAGCATCAGCTATCAACATACCTAGAAGCGCTAAGCCAAGACATCCATAACGAAACCGTTCGTGCCTACAACAAAGAAATAAATACTGAGCTGCTTCAATTAGCAGAGAACTTGCGTCCGAATGTTAAAGCTGACAAAACAGGACAAGTTCGTTTTAAACAATCAGATTTCTATCGCTATCTGACCGAAGCCTCGGACAGCGACACTGACCCCGAGGCCTTTTTCGCTAATGTAGGAAATGTCATTAAACAATTTACAGAGCATATCGCCGAGAAAGAAGAATACCGAGTTGCCTTGTTGGAGGAGATCAACGCTACGGTAAACCCCAAGATCAAAGAGGCTCATACTGATCTATCAATTCTTCCAGGTCGGATTTTGGATTCGATCACGGATAACATGATCGCCCAAATGGAGACGATGAATCCGAAAAACCGATTCACTTTTAACACGAGTGACAACAATATTTCAAGTATTGTTCGCAAAACAATCGATGGCGAGAACACGCTAGGCAATTTCCTTGGAACGAACGCCAACGCTGCGCCCGAAAGCGTTCGAGCATTAGTATATGGGATCTTTGATAATATGGTTACGTCATTTTTAAACAATGAGTCCGCCTATATCCATAACTCACCTGAATGGTTTGAAGCTGAAATAATTAGACATCGCAGTGATAACCGCTATGGATGGAATAAAGATAAAGGCGAAAACACTAATACGATTGCCCTTGGTCGAACGGTTAGCGAAAAGCTAGCCACCCTTTCTCACTATATTGTGCATATGTTAAAAGAACAAACAACCGAAGCTTTTGCTTATGTCCCCCAACATCTATTAGAAGGATTCCGCCTAAACCTAGCCGCCTCTGGATTCTCGCTTGATAAAGATGTAAACCGCACGTTTGACATCTCACAAGGAATCGGCTTAACCGCGCAGATCATTAACCGAAACTTAATGTCTGACATTGGCCGTCTTATCACCCCTTCAAATGCAATCACAACAATAGACTCCATTGTTGAAAAATTAATAAACCATTATGCAAACGAGGAAAAAATCTATCGAGACAGTATAGGGGACAATAGCCCAGTATCCCTTGAATCAGAAAAATCGAGAGAACAATTATCCGGTGTACTCAAAAAGCAGGCTTACTGGATCGCTTTTGGTCAACTGGGATGGCAGCTAGAATTTAACATGCACACTTTAATAGCCAAACTTCAAGCTGAAAATAGGTCTGACAAAGAAATTGACCAAGCATTAAAAGATCTCGTAAACAAATTTATTGAAAACATGCCTCCCTCATTAGCAACACGGGGACTTCAAAGAGATATCCAACTTCTTGGCAATCAAACCCGTCGTGCCTTCAGGAGAAGAATTGAATCTTATGATGATCGTTATCGGGACGTATCCCCGCAGGCTCGCTCAAACATATATTTTGAAAGAAATGTTCACTTCAGAACCAAACAATTAATCCCCCAAGGCCCTCGAACAGCTGAAGACTTATCTGTATTCTTGGCTAGCAGTATGGGGTTATCCGAAACCGGAACAGAAAACGGATATGTATTCAACGTACTCCAGCCCTTTCTCGAATTTGGCAAACAATTAGATGCCGCTATTGAAACAAACCAAGGGGCTCTTGATATTGATGATTTGACAAAGATACTTGAAAAGAATCATTCAGCAGCCCATCCGAACGCAATAAAAAAGAACGATCAAACTTGGCAGAACCTTCTAGACAAAGATCGTTACCCCATATCTCTGTTAATTGAAGGTGGATTTATGTTTTTGGTCAATTATGACCTCGATGGACGATCGTTAAAGGATATCATGAACAGTAAGGCGCTCGCTGCCTTTAATCTCTGCCGCCCCGTTTTTGAAGTACCCCGACTCATTGATTCTTTAAATCAATTAATTGATTCTAGCGGCATCGACCGAGAAAATATTGATCGCCTAATCGAAATATTAGAAGCTGCTGCAAATTCAAGAAATAAAGGTCACATTCCACGCGAACAATACACAGAGATCAATTCACTCATCGAGTCAATCAACGAGCAGCTCCCCGATAGAGAGCAGCAGGAATTCGAAAAAATCTATGCAAGACATTTTGGCAAAGAAAGTTACTTAAATCGTGAGATCGGCGTTTTACAGTTTGGACAATTTCTTGAAGGCCAAGATGATAAAATCGTGAGCTGGCAGGGTTTGACGGATGTCATGTTTAGCAAAGGCATAATGAGCGTTACAAAAAACGTCACCTTAGGTGGATGCTTTAATGTTATGACCGTACAGGCGGCAATAGAAGGGTCTCGAGAACAATCTACGCCGATTCTCGATTCCATTACCACACTAACAACAACGCAGACTTTTGGATACTTCTTAGACTTCTTTTTTAAAGAAGGGGCAGTAAAAGATCAATGGAGTGATCCCGGAACGGATAAATTGGGAGCATCCCGATACAAAATTGGAAAAATGATCTCAAAATTTTCAGACATGATGCTTCGAATTGGCTTAAAAACAGGGAGCTCTGCCATATTAATGGGCATATATCAATATCGACGAGTGTGGTATTCATTGTACTTAGGGAGTCAAGCTATGCAAAGTATCTTTGGCTCAAACCCTGATACACTCTACAATATATTGACGCATTCGGGCGTTGGGATAGCAACGGGGGCTCTAACCATGGCATTCATTGCAAAAACGTTATACCAGAAACGTTTAAAGGGAAGCTTTATTGGCCCATCGAGTATCTCTATGTTGCTTGCCCCCCTCGGCATATCGATAGCCGGCATATCAACACATCTTCTAGGTCTTGGCGATTATTTTTGGATAGGCACCCTGATCGGCTATACCGCTCCACAATTAGGAATCCACACCAGGCAAACTTGGGAATCATTTAAGCATATGGCTCTCTCATGGCTTAAGATTCCTGCTGCGATGGCGAGCCGATATCCTTGGAGCAATCGGTATGTGCTCCCGTGGACAACAGCCACTCATGATTTTTTTGTGAAGAATAAACCGCTTCAACTCACCAAGGGCGTTCCGGTTATTGGGGGGCCAAAACAATGATCTCTCAATATAAAATTATCGCCATCCATGAAGAAACCGATAAAATAAAGAAATCATTAGAAAAAGCTGTCAATTTACTTCCAAAGCTACTGCCTGCCGTAAGAGAAGCGATGGAAGTCATTGAAGAAAAAACAAAAAAACTACCGTTACCTCAAAATTCAGGGCTAGACAACTATCTAGGAACGACAGAGGCTGCCTATGTAGGGAGATTAGACGCCATCCTGCATATAAACAAACTATTGCCAAATGAGGTCGCCCTTACAGACACTGAAATCAAGCGAATGAAGGACGAGTTCAAAAACAGCTACCAATGTCTTGAAAATTATGTTCGTATAATAAATGATAGAACCAAAGCTTCGCTAGCTGCAACAAAAGGGCTAATCGTTGATTGGAATGACGCCAATAAAAAAGTGGGCATCGAGGCTAAAAATCTCCTTAACGAAATTATTGAGGATCTTCATCATGGAGATGATGAAGGCTTAAAGAAAGTCATGAAAGAAGCATCTCGGCATCATATTATGGATTTCAATAAGAAAAACCTTGAATCCTCGGTTTATCTCATTGATCAAATGGAAAGACTGCGTGAAGGAGAACCCCTAACTTCACAAGAGATTATAGCCATTTATAACGACTTGGATGCCGACGGGAAAAATGCCCTTGGAAAAAATGCAACCATGTGTTTTAAGGGCGAAGGCGCTAAAGACTTCTTAGCAAAACTGGGAATGATCATACAGTCAAAAGATACGGAGCCATTCACCTTTTCAGGGGACGCGTTAACCGACCTCCTTCAAAAGGCGTCTAAAAGAAAACTGCCAGCAAACGTTAAGCTAAGTCTTAACTTTGAAAATGATCAAGATATCCTTAATGTTTTCGAATCCAATCGACGTTTTCTTGAAATCCTTTTTAAGGATATTTTACCAAAACACAGCAAATATAATAATTATATGGGATTAATGAACAAGGTTAATGCCCCACTCGTTCTTCAGTGTATGGATCTGGAACGGGGGTTCGAAGCCTTAAAAACACTAAATAATCTCGGATTTGAAACAGAAATAAAATACCCCATGTTAAAAGAACTGTACAAAGGAATTAAGCTCTACGACAACACCCGAATCGTTGAAGATTTTGCAACCTCCATTTGGCTAATATCAAAGGGCTTTGTTTTGCAAGGGAATGCTTATGTCGCAGGATTAGCCGCTGGCGTAAATTGCTGGCCAGGGACAACCTCCCAACGCGCCCGTTGGTTTGGTGGGCAAGCCGAAACAGAACAATCCCTTAGATATGCGTTTATTAATGACCCAAAAATGTTCCCCAAACTAGTTAACTTTTGGCACATATATTGCATGGCGACAGGCCCCCTATCCCATGCCATGAAACAAAACATCTTAATTTACGTACTCTATCCTTTTGTCATTACGGCGGCCATAAACGCCTTCTGGCCCGACTCTCCATTTGCGCTTGTAAAGCCCGTATTTTTTAGAGAGAATGCATTTTATGGTCTTCATGCACCACTAAGCGAATTAACTAGTATCGGCGCCTTCTTGACACAAATGGGGCTATTAAACCTCAGCAAGATTCTAGTAGGGCAAGCGGATAAGTCATTCAATCAAACTCGAGCCTTTTTGGCCGGACTCTCGAGAACAACCTTTGAAGTCGTTCTGCGCGCATATTACAAGATGCGTACAGGGTTTGTCTCAACGATTGGATCACGTGCAGTCGAAATGGCTCCACCATGGGGTCATGCGACAGGCATCCTAAAAACACAAATGAATCGTGAAACATTCGAGACCTTAGCGGGATTGATGGGCTTAGTTGGCCTTTGGGCTGGGGCGTTTAACCCCTTGGCTTATATGTTTTTAATTCCAATCTATTGGATGTATCAAGAATGGAAAGATGCCTATCATTCAAGAGAGATGAACAATGGCCATATCTCAGGACAGTATAATATGCCGAAGAAAAACGAGAAAAGTTATTCGCGAGGGTTGAAATTTGGCGCCTTAACTTTGAGAGCCAAGCAAGAGGTACCAAATCTGTACCAAACACTCGCAAATCGAATGATGTGGGAACAAGCCCAACTTAACAAGAAAGATAATCGGGAACAAACCTTGATTATGCTGACAAAAGGACACAATTTAAGACACAGAGCCTTCTTTCGGGATATTGGAACCATTTTCTCGCCAAAATCAATCGGCGAACAACGTTGGATGGCTCTTCGATCACGCAAAGAATATGCCGGCGAGATGTTAAAAGACTACGCCATCTTTGCGCTTTCGGCGGCGACCTCGCCCTTAAGAGTTCTTCCTATTATCAGAGTATGGTATGCCCGAGGCGAGAATAAGTATTATCAATTCGTTAATCGATATCTTGGACTGACCTCTTTGTGGGAAATTGGAAAAAATAGGTTTAATGAAGAGGGAACAGGGGAATACATAATAAATACTCAGTATAAAAAAGCAGCTTCGTATTATTTAGCTATAAAAGAAAGAATAAAGAAATGAATACTAAAGTAATTGCCTATAAAGAAACGACGACTTTAAGTCACACTCAAAGGTCAGGGCCTACGGCTAAATCAGCGATTCAAACAGGCCTACTCTTTCTTCAATTATTTCAATCGTTAATCCTACCCCTATTAACAACAAGAAAGACCAACACAGACAAAATACCCTATAATCAAGCTGGGTTTTCTTGGCCTTGGGCATCGAAAGCTGAACTTCCTTCAAATCTTAAGTACTTTGGCTTTAGTCCTGTACCTGATGATCAAGGTCGGAGTAGCTACCGTGATGTTCGTCCAGAAAGTCCTAGTATTTTTCTTCAAAACGATGTGCCGCCAGAACAACTGCGACCAAGGGAATTAAAATATGGAGTCGATTTTACTAATTTTGGTACCTACGCTCTTGCTGCGTGGGAATTATGGCAAAGCAAAATCACTGTTTCAGAATCTGCGGCGTATCAACTTGAAAAGGCAACAAAATCAAATAATTTAGAGTTAATCCGAAGAACCATTTATTCATTAGAAGATCCGAGCCTATTTGGACAAAACAACATTACGGGTGCTCATCAAGACGCGGACTTCTTGTCACCATGGGCCGTTGACCTTAAAACCGGACAAAATAAGATAAACAATATTGACACAAACCAACCCGCAACAGATGCTGAAATTATTTCTGTTTTCAACTTACTGCTTGCTTATGAGAACCCTGATCTCGATAATATAACTCGACAAAAAGCATTCGACTTAGCCCAAAAGAAAGCCCCACAAATTTGGATAAATCTTGTGGCGGGAAAAAGACAAGAACAAGGTCCAACCGCAAGCCGGACACTCCTCACCCTCAAAACAAACCCGAGCAGAGAAGGAACTGTTGTAAACCTCTCCTACTACTCTTTAACCGCTTTTCCTAAGTTTGAGAAGTATTTTCAGGGGCAACACACAAGTTATGGTGAAACGCAGGACTGGAGCAAATTAAGGCGTGATGCCTTCGAACTTATTATCGCCGCATTTAAAACATTTAAGAATGAACACCAAATCCCAAAAGAGATTACTTATCGCATCGACGGCACGACCATCCTTATAGAAAAAGCGATTACGCCCAAAGATCAAGACCCGAATGCACCCGATTCTGATCGCATCCCCTTTATTTTGGCCCAAGCACTAGAGGAGATCGCTTCAAATTTTGACGAACAAAGGGATGCCCCTCTCCTTGAAGCCTCACTTCTGTGTATGACCTACTATTTACCGAACAAAAACCTTGAACAATTGGCGGTGGATCATACCGGGCGGGCAAGAGTAGCCTACAACACTGCATTCGTTAAAGCATTTAAAGGTGCATTAAATAATCAAAGTGTGAATAGCTGGGTTAGGGCTTATCAACCTATTGTTTTAAACGACAAAGAATTGAGTCATACCGAAAAGGCTTATTCTGAGATATTCCCTATCGCTATGAGCAAGGTGAAATACTATTGGGATAAAATTGCTTTTCAACGAGTAACGGCACAGATTACGGCTAATCCTTCGGGAGCACTCAATGTGGAAATGATCGATGCTCCGACAACACAGTATCATCCAACTTCTACATTGAATCCGGCAGATAATCTTGGAAAAGCTGCTCTAAAGGTTGCAACTTGGAAGGATGACGAAACAAAGAAAATGGGCCAAGCCACGGACGCTGAGCAAGATGAATCTTTAGTCTCAGATGCAAGTAGCCAAGGGGAGTATGCTCTTGCCCGAGGGATAGCAATAAAGGCATTGCAGAATCTAGACTTCTCGGAAGTACTGAAGGAGTCAACCCGTGGATGGACAGAAGAAACACAAACCATAAACAACTCTATACAATACCAGAAAAGCCCACAAATAATATCTTTGTTGACAATGATACAAGGCCTAAATACCTCACTTACGTCTCAAGGCTCGCTCCCGAGCGACAAGGTTCAGACATGGAACAGAGTTATAGATAAAACGGATATAAACAATAAATTCATCTTTGACCTAAATAGCTATATTAAATCCATCAATTCAAAAAATGATTTTTTCCAAACCGTAACATGGTGGAACACCATTCCAAAACTCTTTGAGTTCCTTCAAAACAAATCTTCAAAATCTAACTATGATTTATTAGAATCACGATATTTAAAATATATCCAACTGCAAACACTCAACATGCCTGAAACGGGCAATAAGATCAGTTCCAAGTTCAAAAATATTGTTACTGAAGCTAAACAAAAGAATCATCCGCTTTCGTGGATATCAGACCAATTTTCAAAAAAAATTGGAGACGCAAATAATAATCATAACAATATCCTTTTATATATAGAGCTCGCAAAAGCTCATATCGAGAATAAAGATCTTTCAAGTGCAGCTGAATCTTTATCAACTATTTATCAGTTATATGCTCAAACTTTTAGATCGCAAATAGCCGATGATCATCAACAACAAAAGCTTGAGAGAAATCACCCCTATGAGGTTGACAATCTTGCTCCTAATAGATTTATGGATATTTGGGTAAACAGGCCTCTTTCAAACAGTGTATTAGAAGCAATCAGTCGGGTTACAAGTAATTATATGAGTCAGCTGAACCCAGACAGTGGAGCAGCAAATGCAGCTATCGAAGACGCAATGAACGCCGTTGGGGTCACCCCTCGAACAAGGGCTGGATACACTGCCGGACTTTCCTCGGAACAACGCAACTTTTATGGTGAATATCACCAATTCTTGTCGACCATAAGAAAAACGATTGATCCGAAAAAGTTCAGCCCATCTGAATTGTACTATCAACACGCTCAAACGCTGTTCCAGCTGGCCACACAAACCAATACGATCGAATCGTATAATAATGCGCTTAAGGAAATTGACCGTGCGATAAATTCACAACAAGAAACGTCAGTATTGCTTAAGAATCCATCACGAATTTTTGAGTATATTATGACGAAAGGACAAATATATCAGGCAATAGTTCGCTTGTATAGCAATCAAGTAGAGGACTTAAACAGAGATCCGATCAAACAAAATAGAGCCCGCAGACAGTTAATAACCTACCAATCTAAGCTTCAAGAACTCAGAAAAACCATACGGTCAGGAATGGATCTCGCCATTACATCGAAGATTCCTCAAAACCCCCTATCCACCAGCTTGGATGTATATATTGCTAAGCATTTATCTCGACTGGGTAAAGCCGAAAGCGTTGTAGCCATTGCAAAATGTTTACAGGATGAAATTGGCGATGCCAATGCAGTCAGAGATTACCCTAGAGCGATTCAATTGACGCTTAACTCGTTGGACTATCTTGAAAGAGCCCTCGAAGACCAATGGTACTCCTTTGAGGTCATGTCCATGTTGATCAATCTTGTCACCAACTTATCACAGTTTTATGTTTTACAGGCTGATAGAATGCCAAACCGAAACTATAATGATTCTGTAGCAAGGGTTGCGAATGTTGAGATGGGTGTTCGCCTTCTAGGACTTGTTGGGAATGGGTATTTGCACGTTTTCGAGCTAACATTTACATCCAATCACATGCTCGAACAAAACAAATCCTTAAAGGAATCCTTCAACAAGATAAAACGTATGCTGCAAAAAGAAAGAGAGGGCGCCACCAGAATTGAGGATGTAATCGGACTCAGTCCTGAGACTCATATTCCCGTTACAAGAACAGCTTCTGCCATATCTTCATATGGACCAACAAGAATTGCTGCTACTCATATTCAAAAACCATTAACCATAAAAGAAAGTGAGTTGGATTCCCCCTATAAAACGATATTTTATTCGTATCTTGTAGGAACCGGAATTATCTCACCATCAGGTGTATTGATTGCAAGTGATGTGACAAGAAAACCCCTAACCATTCAGAGCATTCCAGCCGCTCATCTTGCAAAGCATAACCGCCAACTAAACACTATAATAATAAATAACGCTTCTAAAGGAGTGTTTTCAAGCACAGTTACCTCGACAACGACGTATCAGTCACCAGAAGTGTTTACAAAATCCTATCCGCTCCTTTTATCCTATCGTGCTGCCGTGGCTCGAATCCTTGGAGACATTCGAGAAATGAATCAAAATCCGTATTCTACCCATTATATTTTAGCTGCAAAATTTAATTTAAATCATGCGGTGAATGAATTGCTAAAAGAGGTCTATCATCGTGATTATTATTCCTCGAGCAAATCCAATAAAATACTTTCAAACGAAGCAACAAAAATTGAATTTCAGATATTAATCAATCATCTAGGCGAAGCGAATATTAATGAAGACAACATCGATCAAGCCATTGTCGTTCTCAATAAGTTTTCGGAACAACTCAACCCAGAGGAACAAAACGCACTCAATAGCCTGATAATCATACAGGCTTATCTGGATAAAACGAATGGATCACTCAATATCCAGAGGGCTTTAAAAGCAATTGATCAAGTATCCCAAAACATCTTAAAACACAATCCTAGAGCAAAACTTAACTCAAGCAGTTTAGAATCATTCTTAATGCTCTTGTCACTGACAAGAGAAACAGTCAGTGCCATGGAGCAAAACGCTCCTCAAGCATCCTTAACAAAGTTCAGACAATTACTTGTCGATATGCTCTCCTTTAATGCCAATGAACAAAAAATTGCCGACCTCAAAGATCTTCCTAACCCAGCTCTGAGAAACATCTTGCATATAATTTATGAAAATCGAGCTATTATTCTCGATAGCCGTGCAGTTTCTGATGCTTTGGGAGGCGAAATTCAAACAAAGATACCCTTATAATTATGACAACAAAAAAGACAACAAAAAAGACAACAGAAAAGACAACAGAAAAGATACCTGATATTTTCTTCAGAACCGTTCGATAACTTTATTATGAGCATTAATACTTCATCACCGATCCCTTCTTCAAAAGGAATACAACAAGTGCCGGCTGTTGTCTCCTATGACAGAGTACAGGTCGGGGCAATTACAAATGTCTTGGTATCAATAGGATCATTTTTTGATAGAAATCCTCAATTAAAAAACACTCCGTATCTACAAAAAAATTATGAGCAAATAAAGTTTGTTCTTGCTGCTGCGCAATCAACACTTCAAACAGGAGTTGGAACACCAAATTTTGCATATGCCTTTGAGGCCATGCAACAAATCATGTTTTGGTTAGCAAATGATGAGAATAAATATTATCCTCAAGCACTTGATTTCTATAACAACATTATTATACCGATGCAAAACAACGTGATGGTTTTCAGAGGTGAAAATAATCAAAAAATTCGAATGATTGATGAAGCAAATACGGGAACCACGGGGATTCAGTATGCAAAACTATATGGAACCAATATGTTTGTAAAAGCAAAGTGGTTGGAGTATACAACTTTACAGCTAGACGTTAAGAAATTAAGAAAAGCGATTATTGAACGAGATGGAACCGATAGAGAGAAAGCAAAGCTTGCCTATGGTGCAAAAATTCGTCAGGTTTTAAGTAACTTTAGAAATGTAAAGAACATATTAAAGGCTCAAATCAACTCGATTGCTCCCTTGAATGGCGTAGATCAATGGGCAAAAAAACAAAAAGTTGATCTGGAAAATTTAGTTACCTCCTATTTGGAGTTGATGGGCATCAATATTGATGGTGAAATAACAATGTCCGGTTTAAAAATATTCTTAAATTGTACGGACAATGAAGCCTATCAGATCTTCCTTGAATGTGGATATCAAAAAGGCTATCCCCGACTCCTCTTACCAGACGAAGTAAAAAAATATGAATCAGGAGTGTTTGCTTATCTTAGTCTTTGCAAAGAGCTTAGAACCGAATCGGGGTTACTCTCGGGTGTTTCCTCTCAACTTGCCACTAATGTAGAAAATGACCAATCCATTTACCTACAAGCAAGCCAACAAAACAACACACAAGTTCGGCAATACTTCGGACAATACGAGCGGACATTGTCTTCAATCGCTGCCAGCCTTTCAGTTATCCGGACTCAATCAGGCACAAATTATCAAAGAGCGTTAGTCCAGATTAAAGAGAAGCGAACCCAGTTAAATGAGGTTAGAAAAGAAATTCAAATATTTTCAAGACTTCTAAAGCCAGGGAGTGCAGAACTAAGCAAGGGAAACTCGAATGATGCTTATATCAACGACCTTGTTAACAGATTGCGGCACCCAGTGGCAATTGTAGGGAAACCAGATTCATATGAAGAGGTAGGAACCTATGAAGCAAAAAACGTTGTTGATGCACACTTGTTTTCCATTAATAAAATGATTGCTGATGTTGATGAATCGATCGAAAACTACAATCGAACGATTCAAGAACAAACCTATATAAAAGATGTCCAACTTCACATGCGAAATATGTCAGATATCGTAAGAACGGTTCGTCGAGAGCAAGAGGATGCATCCCTAATTCCAAAAGCAATTAGTGAAGCTCGTCTTGCAACAAATGCCGTAAATGCTTTAGAGGCATTCAACTTAGAAAACAAACGAAAGAAACACGAAAACCCCGATATTACGGCCTACATTAAAGAAATGCGGCTAGGGCATTTGCTGTCTTCAGTTTCAAATATTGGTTGTGCCCTAGTTGAATCGCATAAATACGCGATGTGCTCTCCCGTCGGTGCCGAGGCAGATTTTCAAAAAATCTATACTAAGTTACAAGCCAACCTCGAAGTCATTTTTAGTTCAGATAGAGCAGACCTTCTTCCCTATCAGAAAAAGATGATTGCTGACCAAATGATTCTTCAATTAGCAAATTTGTACAAAGATAATGCAAAATACCCTGAAGCAAGATTCCTTTTTAACCTGATTATTTCGGGAAAATCCGAGAATTTACCAACGGATAAAGATATTAGACACATCGCGGAGGCATACCTCAACCTTGGGTGTAGCGTAACCGATGCCGACACGATTGCCCAAGCCGAAAACGCGACAGGAAATATTGACTTTCAAGACTTCGACTACACGCCTGCCAATAGGCATTTTGAAGAAGCCCAAAACGAATTAATTCATGCAGGCGTAGTCGATGCCTCAGGAAAATTCCAACATATTGAAGATCTAGAAGAAAATCCTTGGAAAGTTGAGGCCTATACCTTTCTTCAATTGGATCGTCTAAGAAATGATCTATATAGAAAAGAAAACATCGATATCGACCAGCTTTTAGGGCAACTGACTTTGCTTGAAAATACCCTGAAACAAGTAATAACTCAGGGGAAAGAACGCGTTCAACAACAAGCAAAATTAATGCTTATTGAAACAAATCTTCGACGAGCGGAATTATTGTCGTTGCAATGCAAATACAAAGATGTCTTAAGTTTAGTAGATCCCATCCTTCAAGACTCAAGCATTAAAGGCCGTGTAAAATCAGGATTCCTGCGAATAAAAGGCTTCGCGCTGAATGGTCTTGGGGAACATATTGAGGCGAAAGACTTTTTTAAATCAATTTACGATAATACTCATACATTACAATTCAACGAATTCAAAATCGATGCTGCTTACGGATATTTTTCAGCTAAACTAAACAATAAAGAAGAGATTAACCTAAAAGAAATTGATGTTTGGCTTCCATTAAAACTCAGCAGACCAGAGCAGAATTTGTTGATAGAAAAATCCGTTAAGCCCCCAAGTCTTATGACGATTGAAGATACCGTTCAACTTCGTATTATTCAAAAATGTTTATTATTATTGGCAACGATTTGGCTTGATATGGGGGACTATTCTTCCGCGATGACGGCGATCGATCAATTAGATAAGATGAAGCTTTCTCCGTGGGATAAAGCTGACCTCAACAGTCTCAGGACAAAAATTTATGTCGCCAAAGAAAACATTCCTGCTGCTAAATCAAGCCAAGAACTTTCGAAAAAGAACTTCTTATCTTGGGATGACAAAATCACTCAATTTGAAAATGCAACAGAAATAAGCCTTTATGAAGAGCCTTTCTCTCTCGAAACAACCAACAATAAATTCGAGGCATTCATTTCCGAAATTACGCCTCACATTAACAGCAATCAAGCTGACCGATTCCTCAACGATTATGTAAATTATTTAATCAAGACACTTCAATACAAAGAGGCCGGAGAGCTACAAGACCTTATGGCAGGAAAACCTTCACCCGCGTCTGCTTCTTCTCTATCAAAAGCCATGGGAACGTTCATCGGGATCCATTTTAAAGATACAACCACCATACCAAAGCCGGTACAAGATAAACTCGCTCGGACTCGTTCAATCATTCAAAATGCAGAGATACCTCCCAACATTCAAGGGAAAGAACTTAGTGATGCACTTTCAGCCTATATTTCAACAACCATTGATGCTGCAAAATGCGACCCCCAGAATAGCAGCGATAAACTCATTATTATCGAGAGTCGGCTAGCCCATATTTCCAGACTCCAACAAGCACAGCTTCGCCAAGACGCAATAAATGAACTTCTTTCACTTATTGATTTTGTAAGAGGGGACGATAAGAAAGACCTAACCGAACTAACGCATAATACAAAGAGAATCCTCTTCAATTGTTACAGTATCCTCGTCAAACTCTATATTGGTGGTGAGGATTTCAGCAAAGCAAGTAACATTGTCAAGAATCAAATGCCGATCGTAAGTGTTGATGAAAAGAACGTCTTTCAACGAAGATTACTTCTGAGCCAAATCGATTTAAAAAAGGAAAATGAGCCTAGTGAGCTTCGATTTAAACCCGACGATTTGCCTTTAATCCAACAAAATGAGTTAAAATTTCGCGAGCTTTTTGATCTCTATCAATCAGGGATCGTGGAGGTATCGGCTTCCGCGCTTAAAGAAGCCTTTAACCAACTAAAACCTATCCAAAAGATGAGTTTCCAAAGGGAACTAGAATCCATGGGGCCTGAGATAAGAAGCATTTACCCCAAATCTGCGACTGACGCTACCTACTTAGACGCTCTAATGACTCAATTCTCATCCAAAGAACTACAGAAATTAACCCCCGTCCTTGCGCAACAACGTATCCTTGATACCTTGCAAAAAATGGATGTCGCGAGCAGCAAGAATAAAGTGTCAGCCTTCGAAGGGTATAAGTACCAACTGTATAACGCATTAATCGAAATCTATCGAACAGGAAAACCGAAGCAGCAAGAAAAAAACAGAGAAAAACTCGTCCAGCTTCAATCCCTCATTAACACCGATAAAGAAATTTTCATCAATTACCCACTTTATAGAGACCAACTTCTTCAAAGTTTAGGCGGGGCAGTGGAACAGTTGCAATCAACCGATCCGAAAGCGTTGAGAAAAAGCATCGCAAGTCAACTTACCCCAACATTAACGGGAATGGGGAGTACCCTCTCACAGTCAGAGGCAAACAATCCTCGGGACGATCGATATAACCTTTATCAGCCAAATGCCCCGCTCTCAGGTCAAGTGGAAAGCGTCTTACTGATAAAGGAATCTGGGAATTTCAAAAACACCTTTAGTGGAGCCACGTTTTACCCCCATATAAACAATATCCGCTTATCAGCCAACTCAACACAGGGCATAACAACCTATAATGTTTACCGATTACTGCCCACTGGGTACCCTCTGGGCAGCCCTATTTACAAAACAACCGACCCAAATGACACACAATTAGCGTATTATCGCGGACGTCATCACCCCATCGAGGAAACAACAACCGGCTCAACAAACGGAGTGTCACAACCAAATCTCTATGGCATCCCTTCGACTTTATTGACCAACACCATTTCTGGGGATACCAAAGTCGGACCTGTTAATTTGATGGTTGAAGGCAACGGTGCTTACTCGCCCTTTATTAATCATGCTGGCATTAAAATCGGATTGGGGATTGCGGCAGGTAAAACAACTTCCTTTAGACTAACCGGTGGACAAAATTTCATCGACAATAAAATAACTGCATACACGATCCCACCTGGTACGGTTGGTTACAATCCGGACGGAACCTCATACCCAATCCAAGCGGGCACCTTTTTATACACAGACAAAGGAACCCGTAATTATTGGACCGCTTCTGGCTCAACAACCCTCTTGGGTCAACAAATAACAGGAACAACCGGTATAGAACAAAGAGTCGACGATTCAGATATTCAACGTACGAGCCTTGGCATTGGCCCAAAAAACCTTGCAAATGGCGGAATATCCTTCTTGGGTGAAAACGTACAGGGCACTAAAAGTTTGGGCTATAATCGAATCAGTTTAAATTATTCATCCCCTCAATATGGAGACGTTCAGTATTCCGCGGGGCCAAGTTTGACGATGGCGACCACCGTTCCAGAAGGAACGATTGATACCAGTGGATTGAGCCTCACGGCAGGAGCCAACTATGAAGGACAAGATTTTACAGCAAGCCTAGACGGATTTGCCTTTAAGCCGAAAGCAGGCCCGCTATCTTTAGGAATAACCGGCGGAGTAGATTACAAAAGTTCCCTCGCTAACCTTGTTCAAGGTGCTCCAAATTACCCCGTCAAGGACAACACCTTCACTGAGGAAGAGCTAATGAAACTGATTGCCCTCAAGATGGTAAAAGAACATTCTGATGGATATCGATTTGTGTCCGAAGAAGACTTCAAGAAAATGCTATCGGCTCAAGAAGCGGGGGCTCGAAATGGTGACCTTACGGCCAAAGCCGAAGAGGCTTTTTATCAAAGCAAAATTGACCAACTTATCAAGGATAAAAATCTAAACGAACGGCAACGTGGATTCATAGAAGCAATTGATAAGAATCTGCCATCCGTTGACCGTGCAAGAATCATAGCCGCTCTCCTCGACCGGTATAACGAATCTCGTTTAAGAAATATTCAAGTCGATGCCTCGGTAAATGGAACCTACTCCTCCCAAGGAATCCTCGGGAATAGCTTTTTGGGAAGCGCAACGCTTCAGGCAAAAACAGAGCTGCCTCTGGTCGAAGGCTTGACCTTTCAAGCCGGTGTTGGTGGAAACATCGGCACATTTGGATCCCTCACCTCAATTCCCAACTACGGATTTGTGGGAAACATCCCCTTCAGCAGCACGAGCAGATTACTCGTCGGAGCAGGTGCTGATATTTCAGGTATTTCTGCTGAGGCGTTTTTTGAAAAACAATTATCCCCAAACTGGGCTGTTAAGGTCGGTACGGGTATCGGGTTCAGCCATTCTGATGAATCCCAATTATCGAAGACAAGCGTAACACTCAGCCCCATTGAAGGATTAAGTCTCCGTTTTGGCAGCACCGTACCCGGAGATAATTATAACGTTATTAAGTTCAGTATATTTAATCCGCTTTCTTGGCCGAAGGTATTCTCTTCAAGAACAAACCCAGGCGAAAATAATAGACTCGAAAATGGCGAAATTATCGCGAAGGTAGGGGATAAATATCATGCCTATGTCCCCAATACAACGGCTGAAGACGTTGTCGCCACCACCGAACTTCAAAAACAAATTGTAGCCTTAGCCAGCTCCGCCAAACACGCATCTGTTGGCGTTATAACTCGCCAAAAAGATAAAGAGGACGTGTTCGACAAAGACCAAACCCTTCAAAAGAAGATACTTGTTACGGTCTTCCAAGAGCTCGAGCCCCTACTCGGATCGCTCGCCCAGAATTTAACCCATTTACGGACAGTTTTCTGTAATGATAAAGGCCTCGACGGGTTTAGCGGCAATACGCTGTCTATTTCAAAAAAAATGCTTGAACGATTGGCCAAAACACTTAGAAATGACCCCGCTTACACCGATGCTACCGCTACACCAGAATCCAAACAAGCACGGATGAACGCCCTTGCAAAAGCATTCATTCTCAAACAAGCCAATGCCTATACCCCCGCATCAAATATATCGGCGCTCGATTTGCAAGGCATGGCCGATACGGTCAGCAGCAAAACAAATATCCCCGAGGACGAACGAGCCCAGCTCAACGCGGCGATCCTTGAACTTAAAGATAAAAACATCGATCTCAAGATAGATAGCCCAACCTTTGAGACTATTCTTGGAAACGAGACCCAACGAAAAGGATTCTTGCGCTATATCGACCACCTCTGCCAGAAACAGGTCGACACACCCATCTTCAACCATGTTGTTTTTGAGATATACACGGATAAGCCGTCCATCGATTCTCTGGGGAGCAAATACCTTAAATTTAAAGTATCCACCGAAGAATTAACCGAGCTCGGAGAAGTTGATTTCACCAAACACAAAGAAAATCCGTCGCTCCTGAAAGACGTAGACAAGACGCTTAAAAAACTTGAGATCCTTAATGGCAAAAACCTCTCGATTTTCCTCGAGAAACGCGCCTATAACGTGATCGTTAAACAGGTAGCCCCAACATCCATATCGCTCACGGTCAACGCTATAAACAATACGACTATTCCTGCCCAGACGTTTACGCTTCGTTACGAAAAATTGAACGCAACAGACATTAGCCCCACGATCTTTATTGTAGATACAACAGGCAAGCGCATTCGCCTCGAAGAGCTAAGTCAGGAAAAAACCAACCTCGTCTATCAAGCGCTTTTGCTCGTCATTCAGGGCGGGGAAACAATCCCCTCTGTTTTAGAAAATATCCTAAAGAGTTTGGCAAAGAACAATAGCCAATTCAACGCCACACTCGTTGAACTAAGAAACGATTGTCAAATGAATGGTAATTCAGCACAAGTATTAGCTTTAAATGCCTATATTCACGATACTCGTGAGAGAACCTACATCGTCTAATTATCCCGCTCAAACGATTGTTGGATTATTGTTTTGGTGGAGCGTCCGGTATTCCTGACGAACACTCATTTTTTAAGTAGATCGGCTTTTTTCAGAACGTAGGATTTGGTTTTGATTTCCATTCGTTGTTTAAAGGTTCATCATTCGATAGACGTTTGCGTTGCGGTCTGAATAGTCTGGTGGTTTCGGTTTGTCTCTTGTTACTTGAATGAGTCCTTTGCTTTCCAGTTCCAACAGTCCCGTTGAGATCGTGTCGCCGCTGATCCCGTAGAGCTTGCCCATATCTTCTTGGGATCGGAACCACTCGGGATACTTGGTGGACTTCGACGCTTCCAGCAAACAGATCAGATAGAGATACTTCGCCTTCATTGAAAGTCCGGTCATGTACTTGTCTGTGTAGAACTTGTCGGGAATGATAAAGCCCTGGCCAACTCGGATGGATACGAACTTCTTGTCGTATCCTATCAACTTACTCTTGGCGAGCTGTTCAATATTCTGATGGACTCGTTCGTAGTAATAGTGGCCAGCGTTGTTGTATCCGCCAAGGTCAGCCGGCGCTTGATATCCCATGGCTTTGGCCAGCTTTTCGTAATCAACATAGAACGTATGTTTGCCGGCTTCCTTGGCTTCTCTCAGTAACAGCAAGTAGAGGTCGAACTGCTTATCAGCTTGAGCGGTGAGAAGTTTCCGACCGTTTCCTTTCACCGTTAGAAACGTGGTCGCGATTGGCACACCGTCTTCCTTCTGGACGAAGATGTCACCTTCTTGAACCTCAATGGCCTTGATGTAATTGTTTAACGAAGCGGCGTCCGGCAGCGATTCATAGAAGCTGGTGGCTTCATAGTTGTCGAGTATCGCTGCCTTCGACCAGTTGGTACTTCCAGAGAAAACGTACCGCCCATCGATCACAACGGCTTTGAGATGAAGCAATCGGGTCGAAGTATCAAAGTGGACATCAACCCCGCTACTCTGAAGTTTTTTGTAGGATAGAGTGTTCTCTTTGTACTTGCCGTCCTCTAAGACCACTTTGACACGGACGCCGCGTTGCTGAGCTTTGATAACCTCAGCAACCAAGTCATTCACTGGATTGTCTTTGTTGTCGTCCATGATGATGAAGTACATCGCAATGTTGATAGAGTCTTTTGCTGAAGCGATGTGCTGTTTCACAACATCGTAGTAGTCTCGGCCCATAAGCATCTGAGCGTTAGCGATAATCGGGAGCGACAAGAGGATGAAGAACAGAAAGATTCTTTTCATGGATATGGAAATTATACGCTTGGATGTTGAACCCGTCATCAAACCCGCCCGCCTTCGGGCATTCGCCCTCGGCGACCT
>CAIWAN010000062.1 GCA_903910705.1 uncultured Candidatus Marinamargulisbacteria bacterium | reverse complement strand
TCTATTGTTTTTATTGCTTCATCGTTCATGATTATGTTCATCCTACGATTATGTCATCTCATTCTCCCCTTGGGCTCATTTCACATTGGAAATCGAACCCCGTTTCAGGCTCATTCTGCATTGGAAAAGACTACCAGTTGACATTCAAAAAAAAATTAGTATTATTGTCCAAAGCTACAGGGATTTTGTACGCTGTTCAACTTTTCACGGACGATTTTTATTAAGCTCATTTAATTGAGCAACACGTCTACGAAAAGGGGGGCAGAATGAGTATAACTGGAGCAGTGGGAAGTAGTGGCTACACACAAGGGATCAAGCGACCGAACTTGGATCAATGGATTAGCCAAATGGATACCAGTGGTGACGGACAGATATCAAAGACAGAGTATGACGCCGTTACCTCGGCAACAAACAAAGGGGGCTATACAGGAGGGCCGCCAAAGCTGAGTTTCGAACAATTATCTGGCGGAAGCGACAGCATTTCAACCAGTGATTTAAAAGCGATCCTCGAAAAGATGAGACCAGCGGGTGGGGGGCACCATCGGCCAGAATCGGTCAGTGACGCCGCATCGGGGGCAACGACGAAATCAACAACAAGTGCCTATCAAGCAGATGCTACAACAGGCGCAACAGCCAGTTCGGCCTCAAGCCCTGCAGGCAGTGACAACCGATTAAGCCTTATCCTTGATCTGCTAAGCCAAAACAGCAGCACAAAAACGTCATACACGGCAGAGGATATGAAGACCTTTTTATCGTTAATGAATGGAATTAATACCAGCGCGTAGATATAATAAAACCCTAGTTGAGGCAAGATCCTCAATTAGGGTTTTACCCTAAATCAACCCAGAAAACTTATCCGAAGCAGATTTGACGCTTGCATCCGATTGAGCTTGGTCTAGCATACTCGTCAAAATCTGACTAAACATGCTGTTACTTGCCCCATGACTAGAAGCACTACTCGACAACATTGATGCACCCGACGTAGCCGACATACTTGACGACATAC
Organism: uncultured Candidatus Marinamargulisbacteria bacterium; assembly: GCA_903910705.1. GTDB lineage: Bacteria > Margulisbacteria > Riflemargulisbacteria > GWF2-35-9 > GWF2-35-9 > CAIWAN01. Next base: position 21,465 of record CAIWAN010000062.1, on the reverse strand, counting down.
TTGACGACATACTTGATAACGAACTTAATCCTGAAGAAATATCCATTCAGTTCCCCCTTTACTCAACATTTTCATTATGCCCAACACACACCAAGTAAAACATGAAATTTATACAATATGCGTTTTGAAGCTGGGCGACGAATGGACGGTATAGGTTTGGTTTTCTTTGGTGACAATAAGCGCTTTGATCTCTGGCATGTTTTCGATCATTGTTGCCCCTACTTGTGGGCCTAAGACGATTAACGCTGTGGTCAGTCCATCGGCTAACGTGCACGTGGGTGCGATCACACTGACACTAACAATATTGTTTTGAAGGGGTCTTAAGGTGCGGGGATCAAGGGTGTGCGAGAATGATTCCCCATTCAGGTCGATCCAATTTCTATAGTCCCCACTGGTGGCGATGGCTTGGTCTTTTAACGCCAAAGTGACAAAAACATCCGTCACGGCCGCAGATTTTTCCGGTGAATTAATACCGATCACCCACGGCTCACCGTCAGTTTTCTCGCCCGAGACATAGATCTCACCCCCCACTTCAACGATAAAACGCATAAGCCCCAACTTTCTCAGAACACTCGCCACATGGTCAACGCCATAGCCTTTAGCGATCGAGCCCAAATCCAACGTGACAAGAGGATCTTTTTTTGAAATATAAGACTGGCGGCCTGTTTTATAGAATTGGATCTTTGAAAAGCCAACATGGCGCCCCGATTCGGCAATGGCTTGGTCAGAAGGCTTTTGTTTGGGCTTGTCTTTGGACCCAAATCCCCACAAATCAACAGCCGGTTTTAGCGTTCCATCCCAAGCACCGTTGGACAAACTCGCCACAAGTGCTGCCTGAGATAAAACCTTATAAAAATGCTTAGAAATAAGTAATGGCTGAGTGTCTCGTTTGGCGTTAAACCGGCTAATTTCACTTTGGCAATCAAAGATCGACATGCTACGATTGACCCGTTTTAGTGCACGTTTTATCGTGGTTCGGACATCCCCTAACGTAACAGAACCGGCTAATACACAGGTAACATTATAGGTTGTGCCCATCGTTTGACCGCTGATAACTTCGACATCTGGCATAACCGGCTAATTGTCTATGGTTAAACGATCGAAGAGGTATTCGTCGGGGCGATCCAATTAGCTTGAGGCGAAGCACCCGAAACCGCCGCAACAGCACCATGATGCCCATGACCTTTTTTATGAGCCAATTTTTGCAAGGCATCCAGTAGATCAGCAATATTCACCATATCTTTTCCCCCAGAAACTTGGTCAAAACTGCTTAAAGAACCTTGATTAATCTTTTTCGTCGCCACATCCAGAGCTGCAGCAAACTCGGCCTTTGAAATAGACCCATGCGTTGACGTTCCCAGAGACTTTAACGCTGAAATCAGTGATGCATTGACATTAGAAGCTGAACTAACGCTCATTTTTCATCATCCCCTTTTTTTTATATACTATAGGCCATATCATGAAATAACAATATGATCAGACTAAAGAATAGATCACTAATACCGATAATCTTTACCTAAGGGGGTGTAATGTAATGAGTATTTCAATAGTTGGATCAACCTTATCGTTAAGTGCGAATAGAGGATCAGGCAAGTCAGCTGCTCCCGTGACGCCACCTGCCCCAGCAGCAGTGTCTGGTGCGACAAATCGTTCTGGGTCTTCTACCTGGACCGCCTAACCCTGACTAAAGCGAATTGCATTCTGAGAGCCGAACAAACCGATACCCCTGTTCGATCAATTGGGGTATCGCTGCTTGCAGGCCGGCGGCCGTTCCACTTTCAGGATGATTCATATGGCATAGAATAATATCGCCTGATTTAGAAGTAAGCACGGCTGTTTCGACTTGTTGGCTCGTATAGGTGGCGCCCGCATCACCCAACACCGAAAATCCGGCGACCTCATACCCTAGCTGGCTGACCACTTTCACAGCGGTCTCATCATAGAAGGCGGTTCCCGAACGATAAAATCGAGGGCGGCGACCTGTTAGGTTTGCGATCTTTGTTGCATTACCCTCGACTTCCTCAATAACTTCACGAACACTTTGGGTTCCTTTTATCCCATAGGCCGATCGTCCATTGATTGAACAGGGGCGATGCAAGAGTCCATGGTTACCAATCTCAAACAGAGGGTTCGCTGCGAGTTCAAGAAATTCAACAGGAAATTTGTCGATCCATCGCGCGTTGATGAATAGCGTAGCGGGGATTTTGTTTTTGACGAGAAAATCGATCAAGCGCTTGTCATACCCGTCTGTTTTCCCACCACAAGCATCGAGGGTCAACATGATGACCTTATCCTTTGTTTCGATCCGCGATATCACCCCCAAAACCCGCTCTCCCCAATAGTTGGGTGTTACGCCTTGATAGTCGTTAATAATGGGTCCCATATCCACAGCAAAAAGCAAGGACATCAATAAACAGAAAAGGATACGCATGGTAGGAGTGTCCTTTGACGTGGTGGAGTTGAGGGGAATCGAACCCCTGACCTCTGACTTGCGAAGCCAGCGCTCTACCAACTGAGCTACAACCCCTTATAAACATTCATAACATTAAGGTTAATTATACAAGAAAGCACTTGGGGCGTCACTTTTTAATAAAACTATTTCGATCAATATTGACACACAGATGAATATTCTGGTAGCGTCTGAATCAATAAGGTTCGCAGACTATGGGGGGCAACATGTCAAAACAATCACTTCAAATAAGCACCAAAATAACACTGTTGATGGGCGTTATTTTTATTTTGTTCATTGGCCTTTTTCTGATCTCCAATCGGGTCATTCATCAAGTCAAGATAAAGGGCCCGATCTATCAAGAGATCGTAAGAGGCAAAGACCTTATCGCTGATATTCTTCCTCCTCCAGAATATATCATTGAGAGTTATTTGACGGCCATTCTTCTAAAACAATCGATAGGAACCGACCAAACAGCCCCCCTGATTCTTAAATTGGAACAATTAAAGAAAGACTTCAATATACGGCATCAATATTGGGAGAAAGATCTTGCCGAAGGTCCATTAAAAGCAAAGCTTCTTGTTGCATCATATACGCCTGCAAAGCAATTCTACGATGTCGTTGAAACGTCGCTTATTCCGGCTGTACGAGCTAACAATCGAGCCGAGGCCGATCGGGCGATTTCTGAGATCACAAAATATTATGATGAACACCGAAAAGCGATTGATGCGGTTGTCGCCATGGCCAATACTAAATGTGCAACCGACGAAACGATGTCCGTTAGCACCCTAAAGAAGACAGACATCCTTCTTGGAGGCTTTTTCTCTTTAATTATTATTATTCTCGCTTTTATTGCCGTTTACTTAAATAATACCCTCGTCAACCCCATCAAAGATATGACCGAAAGACTTAAAGATATTGCGCAAGGTGATGGCGATCTAACCAAGCGACTTCCAGAAAAGAGATTGGATGAAATAGGACAAATGACGCGATCCTTTAACCAATTCGCCGAGAAGATTGCCTCATTGGTTCGTGATACACAAGAAACCGCACAAATCGTCGACCACAACATCAATGGTCTCAAACTCTCCTTTACGGAGACTAACCGAACCATGACCCTCGTTGCACAGGCAACCATTGGCATTGCTGAAGGAGCCGACTCACAGAGACAAGATATTGACAAGATCAATGAAGCGATCGATGCCATGGGATCAACCATTGAGTCCACCCAAAACGAGATGGGGGCTCAGTCACTCCAAGCGAAAGACTCTGCCGACTCTATTGGATCGATCCAAAAAGCAATGGATACCGTCGCCAATGATATTACACGCATCTCGCAAGCATCAGAACATACTCGACACTTAGCGAATCAAGGCCAAGAAAGTGTCGACAAAGCCGTCACCGCCATGACAGACATTGAACTCAAGGTTAATGATGTTGGGGCTCAAATCGAAGAACTGGGACAAAGTTCCGAGAAAATTGGTGAGATTATAAGCGTCATTACCAATATTGCTTCCCAAACCAACCTATTGGCACTTAACGCGGCCATCGAAGCAGCACGTGCAGGTGAAGCAGGAAAAGGCTTCGCGGTCGTTGCCGATGAAGTTCGCAAATTAGCAGAACGATCCGCAGAGGCTACGACTGAAATCACCTCTATTGTTAATTCTATTCAAACCGTTACCAAGGCCTCGGTTGAGTCAATGTCCGTTAGCAAAAAGAATGTGGCGATCGGCGTCACATTGGCAGAAGAAGCAAAAGTATCACTTTCGGAAATATTAGCGGCTGTTCATTCAAATAACGAACAAATTCAAAGCATCTCAGCATCAGCGGAACAAGTATCGGCGAGCATTCAAGATGTCCGAACAAACATTCATTCTCTAGAGGAACGGTCCAATACCTCAAGTCATGCACTCGGCGATTTAACCGAAGAAGAACAACAAATCACCCGTTCTTTTGTTCGGCTAACAGAAGTCGCAACCTCGAATGCAGCGAGCGCAGAAGAACTAACCGCCTCAACCGAAGAAGTGACAGCCACGATCGCCACCGCAACGAACACCATCACCGAGTCCGCTTCAAAGGTGAGCGAACTGGGTGCGATGCTACGACAATTCAAGGTCTAAACAGGTTTATTTAGTATTTCGGATCCGTTCTTTCGCCTTTTGGATCTGATCCCACGACATGGCCTTTCGTAGTCTTTCATTGAGATCGGCACAATATTTCGTCCCCGTAAAAGTGGCATCTTTTTCTAGATTATTCCAATACCAAGCTTGGACATTGTCTGTAGGAACACCGTGCCCCGTTTCATATAGAATAGCTAATTTATACTGAGCCCAAGCATTCTTAGAACGAGCTGATTTCTCATAAAGCTCGGCAGCTTTTGCAAAGTTCTGACTTACCCCTGTTCCGGCTTCAAAGAGTCCTCCCAGTTGATACGCGGCCCAATCATTACCCTGTTCAGCCGATTCACTATAAAGACTCGCCGCTTCGGAAAGGTCAACCATAACGCCGATGCCTTGTCGATAGATCTCACCCAGTTTGTACTGAGCCCAATTATTCCCTTGAGAAGCCGCGAGACCATACCACTCCATCGCTGCAATAACATCTTTGGGCATCCCTTTTCCTTCTTCAGCCATGATGCCCAATTGATACTGAGCCCACATATTTCCCATTTTGGCGGCCCGTTGAAACCATTGCGAGGCTTCTTTATAATTCAGAACCGTACCTTTCCCTGACATGGCGAACAGGGCACGCTTATACATAGCCCATTCATGTTTTAAATCTGACGCCTTCTTGTACCAAACATAGGCCTGTTTGTTGTCTTTCTTAACACCACGCCCCTCTTCAAATGACTCAGCCAACTTGTACATTGCATCGACGTCTTTTGCGTCAGCCAGTTTTTTATAGATCGGAAACGACACTTTATAATTCGCTTTCAGATACGCTTCCTCGGCATCACTAATACCTAACTCAGCAAAAAGAATACTTGAGAAACACAAAACCAGAATAACGATCATCATGGACTTCATCATCACAGACCTCCTTTTCGATTAATTCTTTTCATTATGTCAACTTCGAAACAAAATTCAAGAGGCAGAATATTAGTGAGGAAGCCCGAGAATATCCAGACCATTTCGTATTTGATCTGATGGTTTTGAAGGTTTCGGCTTGTTTGACTTTAGGGAATCTGATGAAATCGTATGATTCTTTTTTTGAGATACTTCAGATTTCGGAAGCCCATTAATAACAGCAATTCTTCTTAGCTGGTCGCCTAACCAAAGCACATATGGCCAAATCGGTTTGACTGTATTTACGATTGTTTTTTTAGTTTCCACTAACCATTCGTTTATTTCATGCATGGTTGGCATTAAAAATGACTCATTTTGCTCCCCAACCACTTTATTTTGTGAAGAAGGTGGTGTCGGGGGGATGTACGGTGTTTCATTTCTTCCTTTCTTCGAGTCAATAGGTTTCCGATCTTCGTGATGTTTACAATAATGTTTAGGATGATGCCGGTGACGGTGTTTCCGTCTCAAAACATGCCCCTCATAATGAATAAACAACAAGTCCTTTTGAAGTTGTGTTGCAGAATCTATCGATGGGGTCACATATGATGACAACGGCATCTCCCATGTTTGAAGTGTTTTCTCCGTTGGCTCATTCAACGATATTTGCCCCTTAAGCTCTGGCTGTTCAATTCGATTATCTGTAATGGCCGGTGGGGGGGCTGGTGGTTCGTTCTGGGGGGTAGTCTCTTCGGGGGTATCCTTGATATTCTCCTTTCCAATATCATTAATCGTACAAGGCGTGCAATAATTTGGGATAATTTCACTCGGGAACTCATCCTCGGTTTCGGGTCTATTGAGATGAATAAGCTGAGCCTCAACCCGCTTTGTTATGACACCATATTTTATCGGAATGTTAAAAGAAGCTTCCGTTACACAATACCCCATCATTTGGTCAACCCTTTCATCCGACTCTGATTTCTGTCGCGTTAGTCATGTGATCCTTGATATAGTCAGCTCGTAGCTTGTCGTTATCAAAAATGATATATTTTTGATTGGAACCAAACATCTGGTCCGAAAGGGATACGGACGCTAGTTCCTCTAGGGTTAACAAAGCAAGGGTTATAATTCCCTGTTGTTTGGCCAGATCAAGTGCTTCTTTGTCGGTAGGAGTTGCCAGACTTGTCAATATTAGTTGGGCGTGTTCTGTGATGGACATAATGGCCTTTGAGATTGCTTCTTTTTCTGGACTTCGGTCAACCCATTTATTGCCACTCTCTTTTATTATCCAAGTATCCGAATCATAGTTTTCGAGTGTATTAACATACATCCGTGATGACTGCCAAAAGTTCAAGTGCTTTTTCACATTACCAACGATAGCATCAAACGGCATTGGTTCTTTTGAAATGGTCTCTTGTTTAGATCCATTAACGTTTAAATGTAACCAAGGCCCTTGCAAAGGTGCTTTATGTACCGTTGATTGATGTCGTCTCACGTGATAGGCAATAAATTTAGCATACTCTTCATTCGATAACAGGTTTGATGGATCATATACGGGTTTCATAAAAGCCATTCGCGAATAATCCTCGGTAAGAAGGATTCGATTAAGTCCCTCCTGAATGTAGGCAGGAACGTTGAATCGTTCAATCTCTTTATTTCTCAATTTTTTGGGGGTTTTAAGTGGAGTTACTGTTTTATTGTTAAGTTCCCCTTCAATCGAACGTAGCTCTTTCCGTAATTTAGTCATATATTTATTGTTGTTATTCGCCTCCGTTGATAACGATAAAATTCGATTCAGAGACAATCGACGCTGTTGTAAGACATATGTCCGAGTCGAGAATATCTTCTCACGACTGGAAAGATCTGTGTTGGTCAGTTCCCGTGTAAGCCGTTGCCATTCATGGTGAAGAGTCTTGAGCTTTTTCGGAGACCGCTCTTTTGCGAGCTGTCTTTCCAAATGATCTAAAAGGACAAGACTAATAATTGAGCGAGTAACCGAGACAAAAGGAAGGATTCCTGAGCTGAATAGTCCGCCCTTTGCAAATGAAGCCAGCAAAGCCTCGTTTTCAGTTAGCGATGAAACGAATAGTGATTTTCGACCCCAAAATCGCTTGGTTAGTTCTTGGTTTACTCGAATATTAACACCTCGATATAAATCAACCAATCGATCTGGATCTTTAAAGATTCGACTACACCATTCCGTTCGTTTCTGCCATCCCTTTTTTGTTTCCTCCGAATGGGGATCAATGATTGAGCTCAACGACCTTGTTCCTGACTTGAGCCCCTCAATAACCGGCTTTCTATCTTGATGCATCAAAATATTTACATTTCTTATGATTGACCGAACGATATCAGTCGCCGTATTTATCAACGCAAAAGCTAGCAACATCAATGCCATTTGCAGCAATGAAGACGTGCCACCAGCCGATAGCCAATTTAGGATCTCATAGGCTCCGGTAAGATGCATCATCAAGGGGATGCTTCCATAAACATGTGAACCCAATAATTTTATTCCACGTAGCATTTGAATAAGTTCTTTTCTCAGGGTGAGCGGGTTAAATGGCAGAAAGTAAGCGGTTGATTTCAGCCGTTTTCCTTTAATAAATTTCAGCTGATCAGAACGTTTAACCTCAGCAAGTGAAACGTTGTACTGTGCTTTAAAGTGGTTTATTGTTTCTTCATCAATGAGCTTATTGGCTTGTATAATAAGATGTTGTATAAGGTCGCTTGCATGAGACCCATCCGGGCGATAGTCAATCCAATCAATATCATTTTTCACAAAATAATCTTTAATATATAATGAAAGGGCTAGGAATAACTGTTGCAAAGGTGCATGCGTTTGATCCCCTGCACTCGCCTCATCGAGGGGAATCACGTTTCCAAGGCGATCAAATTTTGCATAAAGGATACTCTCTTTAAACTGCGGGGCGCTACAGACAACATCACCAAATCGGTTCAGGAAATAAGCCCCTCCCCCCATATCAATATGATCAATTACTCCAAGAGAGTTTGTGTAGCCTATATTTACATTCATATGTTTGGCAATGGTAGCAACCAAGTCTTCAATGCGAACTTTGCTTCGAGGCCCTCGAAAGACATAGGGCTTTCCCCCAACAAAAACAAGATCTTTTGGCCAATCTTCTTGCGCTAAATTGTCAAGCGGATAGGGTACTAATTTGCCCAGTTGTTCTGGCGAAGCAGAGCTGTTAAAAAGGTGATCGGCACCCTGATTTTCATATTGAGCAAGATGGGGATCCTGAATAAGTCCACCCGTTGTGTCTGTCACTTTTTGAACGGTTTTAGAAACGGACTCCTGCCAGATATCCTCACAAATATTAAAACCAAGCTTATGGCCCCGCCAAACAAAGACATTCTTAATATCACGACGTCCCGGTTTGTGATGATGAGATTCGGTAAAATAACTTATTTCATCATTTACAGGTTCTTGTTTGCCGACCTCAAGAGCTAAACTTCCATCCCCACGGAATACATACATTCCGTTAAAGGGTTTACTGTCACCCGAAGGCATAAACGCAGGAATATTATAGGCGATTCCATGTTCGTCATAGTCAGCGTTAAACTGGTTAATAATCTCAGCGGTTTCTATTGAGTGTTCTTCAAGAACCATTTTTAACACGTTTGACAGCTTCGTTTGTTTTAAGTCAGCCAAAGTTTGTTTCGTTAATTTGTCAGCATCATAAGAATCTGTGATTTGAGAATTAAGCATTTCCTCGTCAAGTTTCTTCATTTCTTTGATAAATTCTTCAATAATTCTTGCTTTATTTTCGCCAGACAATTTATCATTTAGCCATACTATTAGATCCTTACTAAATTCCTTAGTTAGTTCAGAGTTGATTTCTCGAATAGTTTTCTGCTGTTCATCGATATAGGCTCGTATATTGGCATCATCGAGAGTTTGATAGGATGTGATCACCAGCTCTTGAACATGAAAGAAATTTGCTTTTTCTCGATGCGCGTTGAGTGCTGCATCAACGAATAAGGACTTTGCTTTTTTAAACCCACCGGTTGGAACATTTAATGAAACGGTAGCGAGGTTCAAGTCTTTCTTTTGCGTTTGTTTCTTAATCAGATCAGCCGTATATCGCTCGCATATTTCGATATAGTCATTGTTTGTTTTGGTTGATTGATGGTTGATAATGTGTTCCGCAAGTTCGATTCCTATTTCAACTATATTTCCGGTCCATGTCTTAGCCGCTTGATTAATTATTTCAGCTGAGAAATCATCAACGCAGGATCGAACACACTGCTTCTGAAGGCTAAGCAATCTCTGTTCAAGTTTGTGGGTTCGATGGTCCGAAGTAATCAATTCCTCTAGTATTAATATATCCTTTCGCAATAAATCCGAGTGATCAAAACTTCCGACAGGACGTTGAATGGTTTCCTCTATAATTCTCTCAATCTCTTGATTACTGACATCTTCAAAATGAAGAGCTGAAAGATCGAAATCATATGCACGAAGCCCTCCCCAGTGTTCACTATCCCACTCTCTCATTTTAAGTTGAATACATTTTTCGATATAGTCATGTTTCCATTGTTCATATTTCTCAAGTTGCTCTTTTCCATTCCTGTAATCCGTAACGATCTTCTGTGCTTGTTCTCTTATCTTATTCAAGGATGTCGAGTCGAAGTAAGTCCCTGTTAGTAATTCTTTCGCTCTATCACTTAACCAAGATTGATTTCTCTGCGAAAGAATATGAAGAATGTGCTGATCCATCAAATGCTCACCATTATCTCGATGATGATGCTTGCCGTTTTGCAAATATCGAAGCAAGTCTTTGGGAATATAAACATCTCGCGTATCATCATTAATCACCCCATCGATCGCAGAACCGTTCGTTTCAAGGGTGGTATTAAATAAATGATACCGAAGGGATCGAATATACTGCTGCTGACTTTCATCAAGCCCCTTGCAAAGCTCTTTGATCAGAGCGGGTCGAACGTAAGTTATCTCGGGCCATAAGGTCTCATCATCATGTCGAGTAGAGATCCTCGAATAGTCATGGGTATAGCCGATATGAATTTGCCGAGTGCTGTTGTGCGCCTTTATCGCCGCTATCTTCTTCTCAACGTCTGACATGACTGCGGTTGGAAAACTATCCGACCCCAGTGAAATTACCTTATTCTTCATCCCCATCACTTCTTTCAACTTAAACTTATCTCTTTAAGAAGTTATCGGCGAAGAGATGGACAAATTTCATGAAACGCAAAATAACGATGCGTTTAAGGCTATTTCATAGAATAAGATCGATTTTTAGTTGACGGCAGTTGTATATATTGAAATATATCTATCAGTTTTGTTTAAATATTGGAAATTCAATTGTTTTTTACTCGACGTTCAATATTTTTGTGATCTCGCGAATCAGTTCGTTCCAATACCGAGTTGTCCCCCAATCGGAAAAATGGTCACGAAACCCGACATCGGCGGTTTGTAAGGCGCACCAACTCGCAAAGTGGAGCAAGCGCATAATGGTTAAGTGGGGGATCAAGCGAAGCGACCGCCGATTGAAGTCTCGAAAGACCTCGTAGCCTTCTAAAAACCAATCGACTTCGAGGGGGCAATCTTGTGCCGTCCCAGGAAGCAGCATCCACAAATCTTGAACGGCAGGCCCTACGCAACAGTCGTCAAAATCGATAAGATAAATCCCTTCATGGGGTCGGTGGATCAAGTTGCCTTTGTGACAATCCCCGTGGATCAAAAACAAGGGCTCTCGTTCGAACAAGGGTTGGGCTGCTTTTAAGAACTGGTTGACGACACGTTCAAGCGGTTGCCGATAATCGTCAGGAAGATGTTTGTCCGCGAGCAGAATATCGAGATGGTGTTGCGTCGCGACGCTTGGCGTCCATTTTATTCGAGTCGATGAAGCCTGTGTCTGGCTAAGCGAATGAAATCGCCCTATCAATCGACCCAACTGAATCCAACCGTCTTGCGTAAATTCATCGAGCGCCCGCCCACCCATTTTAGGAAACAGTGCAAACGGGATCGTGTCCACGTCAAAAAGTGTTTTATCATTGAACCGCATCGGCGGAATAACCAACAGTTCTTGGGCCTGCATCCGCTCAAGCAACGCATGTTCTTCGAGGATCTGCTCAGCACTCCATCGAGATGGCCGATAGAACTTGACGATCAACGGTTGGCGCGAGGCCTTTACCGTCAACTCATAGACACGATTGATATAACTGTTTCGTGGAATGACCAGATTCGCGAGCGGCTCACCCAGAACCCCTTCAACAGCCGTTAAGACTGCGTCATGGGTCAACGCGTCATAGTTATTGCTCATTCTGCTTTTGACTGATCAAAAAGGCAGTTTTAATTTTCTCTGATTCGGGGAATTTAAAAAGCAGTTCATCGAGTCGCGCAAAATATTGAGGCCCTTTATCTTTGTCCTCGACGCTTAGCGCCGTCACTAGTCCACCCGCACATGCTCGTGCTAGCTCTTCAGCAAGAGATACATTATCCTCATGGTCTAGCCACATGCCTTCAAGGGTTTCGATCGCTTCAAAGCTCGCCTCAATACGCCCCGTATCCCCAAGCATCATCGACAGGTTGCGCAGCACATAGCCTTGCGCGATCAAAATGGACTCATCTTGAGGGGCTTCTTCTTGCATCCAACTTAACATCGCCTTAAGTCGATAAAGTCCGGCTTGTTGAAGATTTCGGGCAAGGTCAAGCGAGAGGTTCACCATCATTTGCGTAAGCACAAATAGGGGTGCCTTTAACTCACCTTGGAACCAATCGTCGACCAATTGATCGATCCAACGGATCATATCGGCCAGCCGTTTTTCTTTACCCAAGGCGATCATAACAAGCGGCCATTCCTCAAAAGGAAGCGCTGAAACCTCTTCGAGAGTATGCTTCGCAAGGAATGCCTTGATCAACGGCGGAACGCCCGCATCAGTGACCACCCATTTCTGCGACGGCTTCTTGATCGTCCACGCCTCACCCCATGCGACATAGACATCGTCTCGTTTAGCAAGTAAAGCTTTTAAATAGGCTTGTTCTTGGACAATGAGGTCTTGCTCGCCAAGGCTTAACCATAAGTGCAGCCAATGCATTCGCGAACAGATCAGCAAGGGGAACGCCGTTTCTGCCGTCAGCCATGAAACCGGACGCACCTCGGTGTTACTCCGAAGAAATTCTAACGCCCAATCCGACGTTAGGTTGTCAAGGGATTCAAAACCTAAACAACCTAAAAAAAACATAACATCATATAAACAAAGTTCTTGTCGGGCATATTCCCAATCATGAAAAAGGATCGTGCCGTTGTTAAGATACATATTTCCAGGATGCAAATCCCCGTGGACAAATTCTTGGTCTAACCAAGGCAACACCGCTTCAAAATGGCGCTGCAAATACAAATTCGCTTCAAGGATCGTGTCCAGATCATGGTCATCGGTGACGAGTCCGAGCAAATCTTGCTGAAAAACAGGACTAAACACATTCGAGGGCGGATAGTCGACGTCCACAACAGGGAATTGATTGGGCAACGCAGCGAACTGCTCACCGAGTTGGGTCGCAAGCGTTAGATTGTGGACAAGCGCCTGCCCGCTTAAAGGTTCACCGTGATGCGGATAAAGCACCCAGAAGGCATCCCCATCGGTATGGCCCTGTTGCTTGGATTTTGTCACAACCGGTACCACACTGGGAATGGACTGCTTCATCGCACGCACTGAACGACTCATGGCTTTTATGACAGAGTCCTGCCGTTGCGAAGGGAACGCGAACAATAGATATTGAGCAGAATCGGACTCGACGATATACGCAGCATCCGCTCGAAGAGGTTTTTGCGAAAACTCAGAAAGTTTTGCGTCCTTCGATAATTCCCATGCTGAAAGGATATGAGCCAGACTCATCTCGATAATCCTTTAATTAATAAGGTCGACTACCACTGCCAAATCGCTTTGGCGCTGAATAATCACTTCGGCCATGACTCTTCCAAGACGGACGTGGCTTTCGATACTCTTCACGAGGGGGCAAAGAAAGATCCGCATTAGCATCCATTCCCTTACTCTCTTTATCCATCGCCATTTTTAAAAGGGCGGCTGCAATATCGAGAATAGAAAGGTCTTCTTCCGACAACGCTTCGATCTCAGAAATGAACTTGGTTAGCTTTCCAGCGGCGACCGTTTCACGGATCTTGGCAGAAAAAGTATTGAGTCGAGTCGATTCGACTTCATCCAGAGTTGGCATCGCATGACGCGTAATTTGAATACCTTGTGAACGCTCAATACGTTTGAGTTGATTAAATTCACGACCGGTAATAAACGAGAACGCCATACCGGCTGTCCCAGCACGAGCCGTACGACCCGTACGATGGACATAATCTTCATCATCACGCGGAAGGTCATAATTAAATACCGCTTCGATCCCTTTGACGTCGATACCTCGACCCGCCACATCGGTGGCGACAAGGATCTCAACCGTCCCTTTACGGAACCCGTTCATGACTTTATCGCGAGCAGGTTGGCTAAGGTCACCATGAAGGGCGTCTGCAAAAAACCCACGTGTTTTGAGGGTCTCTACCAGAAAATCAACTTGGCGTTTGGTATTACAGAAGACAAGCGCCAACTTAAGTCCATGAAGATCAAGAAGTCGAGCCAACACCTCGGGTTTACTGCGCTCAGATACTTCGAGATACATTTGTTTAATGTTTGGGGTGCTGAGACGTTTCTGGATCACATTGATGACGATTGGGTCTTTTTGAAAACGCTTTGTAATATCAAGGATCTGTCTTGCCATCGTTGCGGAAAAAAGAATGGTCTGACGTTCGGGTGACGTTTGGCTCAGGATTTCTTTGATATCATCAAGGAAACCCATATCGAGCATTTCATCCGCTTCATCAAGCACGACCATGGTCACACCGCTTAATTTTAGTGATTTGCGACGCATATGATCCATCGTACGTCCGGGTGTTCCGATAATCACTTGAGGGTTATCGCGCAGCAACTTCAATTGACGATCGATCGGTTGACCGCCATAAACAGGGACAACGGAGATTCGGGGCATATACTTAGTTAACTTACGGAATTCTTCGGCGACCTGAACAACCAACTCACGGGTCGGACAAAGCACGATCGCTTGAGTTTCGCGCTTGTCTAGGTTAAGCCGTTCGATAACGGGGATCGCAAACGCGGCGGTTTTACCCGAACCGGTTTCAGCCTGACCGACGATATCGCGGCCTTGCAGTAGAACAGGGATCGCCTCGGATTGGATCGGGGATGCTTCCTCAAAGCCAAGATCCTTGATGGCTTTCTGGATATTCTCGGAGATGTCTAGATTCGAAAACAGTTGCTTATTCATAACGGGAGCCTCGCATTCATGATTCTATGCAAGCGCTACAAATGATTTCAATGGGGTTCAGAATTCAACGGCGGATGCAAGATCGTATTAATTAATGTCATTGTCCCGCGTTTTAACGTTAATTGCAACTAAAAAGAAAAGCGGGATAAACTCTAGCACCAAATTTAATTAGCACCAAGCTTCGTCTTGGGTTATAATTTCCTCATTCAAGCACACAAAGAAGGAGTACCCCATGGGACAAACGATTACAGAAAAGATCCTCGCCGCACATGCAGGCAAAGCATCGGTTAAACCCGGTGACCTCATCCAAGCCAAGCTCGACATTGTGCTCGGCAACGACATTACCGCACCCGTCGCGATCAACGAGTTCAACAAACTCGGCGTAGACAAGGTCTTTGCAACCGACCGCATTGCCCTCATTCCCGACCATTTTACACCGAACAAAGACATCAAAAGTGCGGAGCAAGTCAAAGTCCTTCGTGAATTTGCCGCCAAGATGGGCATCACCCACTTCTATGATGTCGGCGAAATGGGTGTCGAGCATGCCCTGCTCCCTGAAATGGGCATTGTTGGCCCCGGTGATTTGATCATCGGCGCGGACTCACACACCTGCACTTACGGTGCACTCGGCGCATTCTCTACGGGTGTTGGCAGCACGGACATGGGCATTGCCATGGCCACGGGAGAAGCGTGGTTCAAAGTCCCCGAAAGCATCAAGTTCGTCATTAAAGGGAAAAAGAAAAAGTGGGTTTCTGGTAAAGACTTGATCCTCTATATCATCGGACAAATTGGTGTCGACGGCGCTCGCTATCAAGCCATGGAGTTTACCGGTCCTGCGATCAAAGATTTCTCCATTGATGAACGCTTTACTATCGCCAACATGGCCATCGAGGCCGGCGCCAAGAACGGCATCTTTGGTGTCGATGACGTGACACTTGAGTATGTCAAAGGCCGCACGATCCGCCCCTATCAGATCTATGAAAGTGACGCGGACGCGACCTATGCCCGCACGATTGAGATTGATCTGGCCGATGTGGACATGCAAGTCGCTTTCCCTCATTTACCGGAAAACACCAAGAGTATCAGTGAAGCCAAAGGGCTCAAGATCGATCAAGTTGTCATTGGGTCGTGTACAAATGGACGCATTGAGGACTTGCGCATTGCCGCCCACATAATGAAGGGCAAAAAAGTGGCCAAAGGGGTTCGATGTATCATTATCCCCGCCACGCAACAGATCTACAAACAAGCCATGAATGAAGGGCTTTTCAATATCTTCATTGATGCGAATGCTGCCGTCTCGACCCCGACGTGTGGCCCCTGTCTTGGTGGACACATGGGCATTCTGGCCAAAGGGGAACGATCGCTCGCCACAACCAATCGTAACTTTGTCGGACGAATGGGTTCGACCGAAAGCGAAGTCTATCTTGCTAGCCCCGCCGTTGCAGCCGCGTCGGCCATTACCGGCACGATCAGCAGCCCAGAAGACGTTATTTAATAAAGGAGCACACCATGAATTTAAACGGAAAAGCTTGGACGGTCGGCGATCATATTGATACGGATGTTATTATTCCTGCCCGATATTTAAACACGTCAGATCCAAACGAACTCGCCACGTATTGCATGATCGACTATGACAAAGACTTCGTCACCAAAATAAAAGCCGGCGATGTCATGGTCGCAGGGGCCAACTTTGGTTGTGGCTCGAGCCGTGAACACGCCCCCATCGCCATTAAAGTTGCGGGCATTAGCTGCGTGATCGCTAAAACCTTCGCCCGAATATTTTACCGAAACGCCATCAACATTGGCCTACCGATCCTCGAAAGCGCAGAAGCCAGCGAAAAGATCAAGGAAGGCGATGAACTGGAGATCGATCTGGCCAACGGCAAGATCGTAAACGTTACTCGAAAAGAGTCCTATACCGCAACCGCATTCCCGCCCTTTATGCAGGAATTGATCGCCCAAGGTGGACTTATCAATTACACCAAGAAGAAACTAGGAACAGCCAAAGCATGAACACCGCCGTTGTCATTGTCCTCGTTGTGGCCGTGATACTCAGTGTCATCAGTTTTGTGTTACGGTTCAACGAAGTATCCTTTTGGAAAAATCGAAAAAAAGAAATTGAACGCGACATCAAACGTCAAAAGTAAAGGGCTATAACGAATACCCTTGCTTATGGCGTTCTCTTAGCTCCTTCGCGACTTGACCTTGATCATAGTGGATAGGAGGAGTTGTAACCATAGTCTCAACGGGGGATAATGTCTCGGCAACATCTTCTGAAAGCCTTGTCAACGGGAGTTCAGGCTCATCCTGATCGAACGCCTTCTTGGCTAGCATCACGGGCTGGATTGATTTGGCAGGCGGTTTTGGCTCAACCCGTTCAACTCGTTTTTCTTTTATTGCAGGGCGTGTTTCTTTGATGGAGGGAATCGCTTCCTCCTCAATCTCGACCCAGTCCTGATTCGCCAAGGTGAACTCCCCGATCCATTCCTTTACCTGATCGGGACTGATCGTCGAAGGCAACCCTTCCAACTGGATTTTCTTTGCTTTTGCCTGTTCAATTCGAGCATCGATATCCAACACGTTGATGTCCAGTGTCTGGAGAATCTTTTGAAGCAGGGGGTCGATATTCTCTTTCATGATCCGAGTCATTTCCTTAAAGGACTCGTCGGAAATTTCAGATAATCGTTTTTCATCCATGACTCGACGATATAAGTCTTCACCATCATGCGACGACTCACGTTGGCCCTGAAGTTGCTTTCTGCGCTCCGTCACAACTTTTTCAACCACCTCATTCTTCATCTTCTCAACCATGATATGACCGGCGACCTGATAGATAACCTCGTTTGAAGCCCCCTTTTTCTGAGCAAGCCCCATTGAAACGCGTGGAGGAAGCAAGTCTATTAGCTGCAGCTGACCATCAGGTGAAAGACAAGCAAAAACAGGAAAAAAGACATCCGTAAGTGTTGAGATGATGACTGACACTCCCTTTGGATCAGGGAAAATAACCGTGGAATACTCGAGCAAGATCGTCGCGGTTCGACCAATATTCTTTATATCGTCTTTAGAAAAGCCCTTGACCCCGCCTTGAAGCGAACGCAGAAAAAGCTGAATAGCCAGATCCAAATCCTGTGGAGTCTTTATATGACTTAATCGATCCAGCAATTGCATCATGCCTTGCCTCCGAATTCTTTTTTAATGGCATCCAGTAAGTCTGGCATCACCAACTCGACCATGGCCTCTAATCGCTCTTCAATATTATCAATAGAAGCGATCCTTTCGAAGGCTTCCTGATTTGAAGTAAAAACACGCTCCGCGGCTTGTTCTGCCTTCTTGCGAATATCGGGATGGGGTTGTGTATAACGGGTGTCCGCATTCTCAGGGGTCACATCAGACATTGCCGACAAAAACATATCCTTTAACGCCACATTGTCCGCTGTTAACGGCGATAGGACATGGGCATCGACGAGCATAGGCAGCACTCGTTGAAGAAAAGCTGACTCGAAAACAAGCACACTGGCAGCATTCGCCTTTAAAATAAATGAGGCATGTTCACAAAGAATACCATCCGAAAAGGACTGAATGAGCGCAATCAATTGTTGCTTATCTGACGAGGGCGCCTCCTCAAGCAGCCCCAAACATACCTCATCTTGTTTCGCATAGAAGGCATCCTTGATAAGGTGGATCATCGACGATGGCTCTTGAAAAAGTTCTGAAAAATCAGGCACCTTCTCACGGATCTGTTTCATGCGCCGATCCAGATCGCGCAACTTATCGTCAAGTGAATGTTGCCCCATGATCGCCCTTCCTTGAGCCTCATAAATCGAGCTTGGGTCAAAGCGTTCAAGCAAGTCTTCTGCTGTCATAGCATCGTTGATATCCGACGTATCCCCTATCAAACTAGCGATAATGTTTTTAATTTCGGGGGTATCCAACATTTTGGGAACAGCCGAATTCTTCAAAGCCTTATGAAACGCTTCTTCATCCATGTGTCCCGATTGCCCCATCATCTGAGACATTTTGGCGATATACTCCTCGGCATCCCGTTTATCATAATATAAACTGAACGGCTTCAACTGTTGATCCGAATAGTTCGTGGCCCAATCTCGCCATTCGGGTCTAAATTGATCGGCTATTTTCTTAATGCGGTCCATATTGTCTTTCAAGAGGCTCGTTTGCGGATCATTAAGGATTGAAAGTCTATCGGCCAACCGATCCATACGACGAATAAACACCACAAACTGAGCCGTATTGACCAGTGGAATAGATCGGACGCATACATCTTGTTTCCAAGCTTCAACAAAAATGTAGAACGTGTTACGGATCAGCACTTTGTAATTAATGTCGTTATCCACAAAACTGATCATATTCGGTTGACATTCAAGTTGAAGACTAAGCGTCTGATAGTGATCCATCAGCTCATCTGCGAGTTGATTAAGCGCATTCTTATCTTGAAGGGATTGGATCGCTAACTCAACCACCCGTTGATTGATCTTATGTAGCGAATCGTTATTGGCAGGGCGTTCAAAGGGCGTAGCCTCATCAATATGGAGACGTTTATACGTTGTGTCTGGTGGTGTCACTCCAAGAGCATGCTGATATAGACTCCAAGTATCATCCGCAAGATTCAGGATACTCTCCATAGACCCATTTTCGATCATGATCGCTCCCTTAACTGACTTTGCAATGATTTAATAATGGCATCACGAGACGAACCGAGCAACCCTTCCAACTTTTTGACATGGCTACAAATCGGTGTCCGGAGATCCTCAAGAATATTTTCCTCGATCTTATCACGAAGAAAGGGCTCAATAACCGGCCACCATGACCGAATATAAGCACGGTCGATCTCCGATAATGTATAGGAAGGATTCGCCGCAAGCTTCGCAAGCAGCTGCCGCATGGTCGGAACAGCCTGATAGTAAAGTGATAATTGTTCCATCTTTTCTAAATAAGTCGGAGCCATATCAGGGTGGCTGTTGATCCACTCGTTTAGGGGCCGGAGCAAGGCTATAATGGTTTGATTGGGCTTATTCATCGCTATTTTAATGGCCAGTTCGGCCGATTTAATCTTGATTGGATCTGACTGTTGGATCGCCTCAACCCATCGATCAATAGCATCGGTAACGGATTTTCGTTCTTCTTTCATGAGGCGTATTGCAAGGATTTTATTTACCTCTCGAATCAAGAGTTCAATTCGGCCGCTTGAAACATTCGAAGGCTTTTCAGGATAATCTATCACAATGAGCTGAAGCACCCACGTTGGGAGTTGATTGGCGATCATCGGCACTTGATCTGGGGGCAACTGCTTCAAGAATGACTCAATGGGTTTTCGTATTGTTTCTCTCCATGAGGACGTTGAAGCGGTTGAAGGGATCAATGCGATCAACTGTGACTGCTTTAGAATGATCGAAAAATCGTCCTGCGTAGCAATTTCCCTCGGAATATTAACCATTTGGTCCGACACCCAAGATGTAGATTTATCCCAGTTATGTTCGTTGATAAATTGAACCATCGGCTCGATAAACCCGGTAAATTGACTTGCACTAAATAACTCCGAGAAATAATCTAATATGTCTGATTGATGGGCCTGCGCCAAGGTGGGTTGGTTTTTATAATACTCGATAAGATCAATAAACCCTTGATAGGTTGTATCGCCTAAACGAAGAGTTGGGGCCTTTTCAATTGAAGACCTTTTCCAGACAACATCTCTAATCTGTTCCGATTTGGACTGTTGATCGTTCAACGTTTCACGAATAATCTTATCAAACAATGAAGGGAACGCTGCCCTCAAATTGGTTTCAAGCCGAGGGGTTACGGTCAGCACCTCTTTCAAGGCAGGCACCACCGACAAATTGCCTTCGGCAAATACACCTAATTGACGGGTTGCTCTTTCTGATCCCAGCTTCTCTTTGGTTGCAACAGCCGACATGACAATGGCCATTACGAGGGGCTTGGCAGGGTCTTTCGCGATCAGAGGTAGAGTGGAAAGAGTACACAGTTCCTCTATGAAAGATCGTTTTTGATCAGCACTCAATTTTTCATTCTTTTGAATCGCTTGAACGACTTGCTCGGCAAGAACGACTCGTTGTGCTTCGGGGATCTGAGCCGATTGGATGAAGGCAATTAGCGCCGCTTTACATTCGGGTTTATTGATCACCCAAGTCAGCAAATCAGCCCCTTTATTAGCCATCAAGTCAACAATATCTTTAGGAGCAATCGTTTTATCATCGATCATCTTTTTTAAGATAGGTGATGCCTTATCAGATGTAACACCCTTTAATAGTTGGGCAAGTGGGTTGGTCATATTTTGTTTAATAGCTTCGGGTAAAACGATATTTCCTGCCTCCTGCTTTACAACGATAGATTCAGGGGAAGTCGCCATCAATGGCTGGGCGACACCTATCGACGTAGAGATCATCGCACTCGCCGCTACTAATGTTTTTCGTATATCTGTTTCGCTAACTTGGCTTTGTATAATCGTTGTCAGTTTGGTTTTGAGCGCTTCTTTGATCTGAAGAGGAATGGTATCTAGTGCGTCCATCTGCATCAACACAGCCGGCATTTTTGTTTTTGCCTGCTCCACCGTTATCACCTTTTGAGCCAACGCTTCAGCCAACAGACTCATATTCTTGATAATGAGAAGCGGCTGATCTTCTGGCTTTGCGGTCAGTGCGGGTGTAGGCGAAGGGGTTAGA
>CAIWAN010000061.1 GCA_903910705.1 uncultured Candidatus Marinamargulisbacteria bacterium | reverse complement strand
TTTCTCAAACACTATGGAAAACCTTTTGACCCACTTCGTCAACTTGTGCACATGATGCACAACTCTTTGAGTTGCACACATGTACCCAAGTGCGACTATGGGCGTTTTTTGAATTTTACAGAAAGAATGTTACAGTATCGAATTTGTTTCAATACATTCTCAAGTCCATTACAAATTGAGTTTAAAAGAGCGCCAATACCTGCGACATAAACTTGATCTGCAAACGGGAGTTTGTCAGAAGGAGGCAACAGCGCCAACTGCTTTTCAATAAAATAGCACTCAGCATCAACCTTATCTTTTATCAACGTCATAGATCACCTTCCCTGTAATCTCAACTAAATCCACGAAGGGGCTTTTAACATCCAGATCGATCATATCAACAGGAAGGCTAAGGGTTCCATCTAAATCAGCATGAAACTGAAAAAATGAACGGCCAGAAAGCCCAGAAACAGCTAAATCGATATCATTCGCTGATTGTCGACTCAACATACTACCAAAAAGCATCAACTTTTTTACCCGATAACGTTGAGCCGATTCACAAATCGTATTCATATCTTTTTTTAACAGATAGTCTTTCATGGCGTTCGTCCTTATTGACTCAGGCTTCGAGGTAATATTCCTGAATGGATTTTACGGTTAGCTTTTGATGTTGGACTTTTTCTACAGCGACCACCATCGCCGTTGCGGCGGAGATCGTGGTAATGGTGAACACTTTATAAAGCAACGCTGATTGACGAATGATCTTATCGTCGATGTGCGCTAATTTGCCCACCGGCGTATTGATAATCAGTTGAACGTCTTTACTGCGAATGATATCGGCAATATTGGGTCGCCCTTGGTTGACCTTTAGCACCTCTTTAACCGTCAAGCCAAAATCTTTTAAAACCGTGGCTGTGCCGCGTGTGGCAAGGATATTAAACCCTTGGTCTTGTAATTTCTTGGCGATGGGGAGGATCTTTTTCTTGTCTTGATCGTTTACGGAAATAAACACATTCCCGCTCAGAGGGAATTTCTCGCCCGCCGCGATCTGAGACTTCGCAAACGCTTCACCAAATGAAGCGGCTATACCCATGACCTCGCCGGTTGACTTCATCTCAGGCCCCAGAATAGTATCTTGACCCGTAAATTTATTGAACGGAAGAACGGCTTCTTTGACCGACACATATTTGGGAATGATCTCCCTCACGCCAAGCTCGGAGATCTTTTGCCCCAGCATCACCTTGGTCGCCATTTTCGCCCATGCGATACCCGTCGCCTTTGACACAAAGGGCACGGTTCGCGACGCACGAGGATTGACCTCGAGGATATAAACGAGACCGTCTTTGATGGCGAATTGAATATTCATCAACCCGATCACGTTGAGTGCCTTCGCAAGCAACTTGGTGACGCGCGCCACTTCATCCAGAACGGCTTTGCTTAAATTTTGCGTTGGCAACATACACGCGCTATCGCCCGAATGAATGCCTGCTTCTTCGATATGCTCCATGATCCCCGCGATGACACAAGCCTGTCCATCCGCCAAGGCATCCACGTCAACCTCGATCGCTTCTTCGAGGAATCGATCGATCAAAATAGGTCGATCCTCTGAAACCATGACGGCTTCCTTCATGTACCGCTCTAGGTCGGCTCGCTCATAAACGATCTCCATACCCCGTCCACCCAGAACAAAAGAAGGCCGAACGACAACCGGAAAACCGATCTTATCCACGACCCCAAACGCTTCGTCGAGGTTTCGAGCGATCCCATTTTGGGGTTGCAACAAACCCAGCTCGTTGACAAGGTTCCCGAAGAGTTCTCGATCCTCGGCAAGATCGATCGAATGGGGAGATGTCCCAATAATGGGCGCACCCGCCGCAAGGAGTTGATTGGCTAACTTAAGCGGGGTCTGCCCACCAAACTGAACAATCACGCCTTTGGGTTTTTCGCTATCGATAATACTCATGACATCCTCAAACGTGAGCGGCTCGAAAAAGAGTCGATCAGAAATATCATAATCGGTACTAACGGTTTCGGGGTTGGAGTTGACCATGATCGACTCAAGTCCTGATTCGCGGATCGCTAAGGAGGCGTGCACGCAGCAATAGTCGAACTCGATCCCCTGACCAATACGGTTAGGGCCTCCGCCCAGAACCATGATCTTATCTCGATCGGAGGGTTCGATATCGTCTTGTTCATCATAGGACGAATAATAATAGGGAGTGACGGCTTTAAACTCGCCCGCACAGGTATCCACCATTTTAAAGACAGGCCGGATCTGCCATTGTTTGCGCAACGCCACGATATCGAGTTCTTTACACTGCAACAGTTGAGCCAAGAAGCGGTCTGAAAACCCCAACCGTTTGGCCTGCAATAATTTATCTTCGGAAATGGGGGCGGTAATCGTCAGTTCAAAATCATAAAGCTCACGGAGCTGGTCTAAAAACCAAGGGTCGATCTTGGTTAGATCAAAAATGGCTTGATTACTCATCCCTGCTGCAAACGCGCCTTTGATATAAAAAATCCGTGACGCATTGGGATAGATCAATTTGTCCCGTAACACTTTGGAATCCACATTTTTGGCTTCATCAAACCCATAGTGGCCGATCTCCATCGATCGCAAGGCTTTATTCATGGCTTCTTTGAAGGTGCGACCAATGGCCATGCCCTCACCCACCGATTTCATCGTCGTTCCAAGAATAGGATTGGCGTTAGGGAATTTTTCGAAAGCGAAGCGAGGGATCTTGACCACCACATAATCAAGCGTGGGCTCAAAAGCAGCCGGTGTATAACGAGTAATATCGTTGGGAATCTCATCGAGGGTGTAGCCAACGGCTAGTTTGGCCGCGATCTTGGCGATCGGGAACCCTGTTGCCTTGGAGGCGAGCGCGGAGCTGCGAGAGACTCGCGGGTTCATTTCGATAACAATGACATCGCCGTTATCGGGGTTGATCGCAAACTGAATGTTACTACCACCGGTATCCACGCCAATTTCGCGCATGATCGCGATGGAATAATCACGTAAACGCTGAAACTCTTTGTCGGTCAAGGTTTGAGCCGGTGCGATGGTAATACTGTCACCCGTATGCACGCCCATCGGGTCAAAATTTTCGATAGAACAAATAATGGTGACATTGTCGTTTTTGTCTTTCATGACCTCAAGCTCGTATTCTTTCCAACCCAAGACCGATTGCTCAACCAAGACTTGTGTGATCGGGCTTTCCTTGAGACCGTTCTCGACCACCGCGATGAGTTCTTCACGGTTATAGGCGATACCGCCGCCCGTTCCACCCAAGGTATAAGCGGGGCGAATGATCAACGGATAGCCGATCGTGTCGGCAATGCGAAGGGCATCCTCGACGGTATAGGCTAAGTCGGAATCGGGGGTACTGACCCCAATTTTGGTCATGGCGTCTTTAAATAATTTTCGATCTTCAGCTTTTTTGATGGCGTCGAATTTGGCACCAATGAGCTCTACGTTATATTTTTCGAGCGTGCCGTTCTCGGAAAGGGCAATCGCGATATTGAGCGCGGTTTGGCCTCCCATCGTCGGCAGCATCGCATCAGGTCGCTCTTTGGCGATGATATCGGCGACGACATCAGGGGTTATCGGTTCGATATAGGTTCGATCGGCCAGCTCGGGGTCGGTCATGATCGACGCAGGATTGGAGTTGATAAGGATAACCTCGTAGCCCTCTTCTTTTAAGGCTTTTACCGCCTGCGTCCCCGAGTAATCGAACTCACACGCTTGGCCAATAATAATGGGGCCTGAACCAATAATGAGAATCCGTTTGATATCCGTACGCTTAGGCATCCTTGACCTTTCGAAGCACTAAGAAAACACTGGGGGTGATCGCAAATGGACGAACCCAAAGCGGGATACTGTTCTCCATCTTGGCCATCATGCGTTGCCCGACGAATTTTTTTAGAATGGGGGATCGCAGTAACGAAGAGGCGACTTGCTTCTCGATTTTAAACCCGCTCGCTTTCAACATCCGCTTTAAATATCGGGGGTGAAAGTTAATCGTCAGCCCAGATATGCTACGATTCTCTGGGGTCAATGAAAAGGGATGCAACTTACTTCGCCCCATCAAACGACGGATGATCTCTAGCCAATTGCGTTTATTGGCATATTCCAAAATAAACGTCGCATGGGGCTTGAGGACACGGTTGATCTCTTTGAGATAGGTGGCGACATCCTCGACATGATGGATCACGCGCACGGATATAGCCGCGTCAAAAGTGTGTTTGTCGAGGGGCATCTCATAGAAGCTCCCTTGGATCGATTCGAAGCGGGGCTCGTTACGATACCGGACGTTGGCACTATCGAGGAGTTTTTGTGAGTAATCGAACAGGACGGATCGTTCTTTCACTGCGGAGATATAGCTAGGGATAAGACGACCAAAGCCGCCACCCACATCGATCAGCTTAGAAAACGGGCCTTTGATCAAGCGACGGAGTATGGATTGTTCGATCAGATCTTCGTATTGACGCTCACCCCAAAAGCCTTTCTCATAATCGGCATCTTGGTAGTCCGTAATTTTGACGGTGGGTTTATTGGTTTCGAGGAGCGGAGTCATCGAGACTGTATTATAGGCCAAGCCTGCCCGTTGGACAAGGCATTGTTCGACAGGGCGAGTTCATTTAACTCGGATGAATTCTGCCTCACCCCCTAGCCCCCTCTCACGCTTGCGGAGAGGGGGGATAATCAATAAAATAAGATGGATGAAAGAAATCACTCAACGAGCAAGGAAACTTAGACAGAACCAAACAACGCCAGAAGCCATTCTTTGGGAGCACCTTCGAGGCTCAAAACTGGGATTCAGAATTGTTAGACAAAAGCCGATATTGTTCAAATATTTCGGCCAAGATCGAGCCTTTATTGCTGATTTTTACTGCAAAGAGGTTCGAGTCATTATTGAAGTTGATGGTCTTATTCACCAAGAGCAAGTGGAATATGATCAGATTAGAACCGAGTTGTTATCGGCTATGCACTATTCCGTGATTCGATTTACCAATGATGAGATTTTCGATGATGTTGAGCTAGTCGCTCGTTCACTTACGTCCTTTCTCCGCGAGCGGAGAGAGGTGGCCGTGGTCACTGAGCCTGTCGAAGTGCAGGCCGGAGAGAGGCAGTATTTTAAGGCTTAAAGCGCGTCGATGAGTTCTTTTAGCTGGTCGAGATCAACAGCTTTGGCTGATCGCTGCTTGGTGGGTTCGTCGAGTTTTACAGGGTCTGTTTTGACGATAGGCTGTACCGGTGGCGCAACGGATGGCGTTGGAGTAACGGCCACTGCCTTCCCCGACAGTTGTTGATCCTCGAGGATGGTCGCGAGGAACAGTCGGTTGTTTTGAGAGGTCAAAACAAGGCGAACCGTATAGCCATCGACAAGCCATTCTTTAAAGAATCGCGTATCGTTTGACGGCTTGCCATATCGTTTCTGATAAATTGCATCAAAGTGTGCAAATGCTTGAGTAAAATCATCATCTTTGGGTTTGTCGAGTTTAAAAACAGCCTCACCATGAACGAGGACCTCTTTCTTAAAATAGAAAAACAGCGTGGCGGGATATCCACCATAGATATCGTCGAAATAGGTTACCCCTTCGGCAGGCGACTCTTTCATCTTTGCTTTTTTTGAGTCATAAATTTTTAGAAACTGCGCTTTTGACATACCAAAATAGGCGTCATGGAAAGAAAGTTTGATCCGAGGCGTGGGCGCAATATAGTAAGACCACGAAAAATCAGCATTAAGTAGAGCCGTTTTACCCGCACTCAGATTGACCGTAACAGGCCACGTCTCAGCTACGGTTAGGGTTAATGCCATAAAAAAAAGAAAAACAAGAAAATTTCTTATCATGGTTAATCATCATTTTATTGAAAAAACGGTACAAAGTCCAACCTATTCACATATAATTTATTTTGAGGGAAGAAATAATGGGGAAAAAGATCGAAAAATTAAGCCCAGAAGCCGCCGAAGCCTTGCGTGCTGACGTCTTGCGTTTGGCTAGCCTCAAGAAAAAGATCAAGGCCGATATTCATACCCTTGTTCTCGAACGGGAAGCGCTGAGGGACGGGATCCCGATCAGCCATCCGTCGATCACGGGGGACTCGCTGTGGTCTTTGATAAAGAAAGAAGCCCAGCCCCGTATCCAGAAAAGATGGCTTCAAGTGCAACAAGTCGTTAGCTATCTCACCTATCGCTTTTTGACTGCGCTACGGTCATTCTTTGAGAGCTATGATGATGGCCATTCGCCCAGTATCGCTTCGATCCAGCAGAAATTAACCCCCATCATCACATCCTTGGGCATCATGATCCGTTACGCGGCCAGACGAACCGAAGCGGCGATGATCCACATCGGAAATGGGATTAAAGCCAACGCCCAAAAAGTCGCAGCAAAGATCCATGCTTGGCAGGTCGAACTCGAATCCCCGCCATCGCCCAAAGAACCCGTCACGGTTCGTCACGCTCAACCCGCGACCGTGTCATTTACGTTGAATGCCCCATCCTTTTTGGTGTCCTCCGCTAAAAGCCCTGCGATCCAAGAATTAACCTCTCGGGAACGACTTGACCGACTTCTAAATACGGCTTATGAAGACCTCATGAATCAGAGTCAGAACACATTAGCTGCTCCGCGAGCATAAAATCCATCTTCGAGTCGATATCGACCGAATGCTGCCGATCCATGACGAGTGCATACGTTGCATCCCCGATAAAGGATCGCTTTTGTCGAAAATAGGTGGGGGTGGTAATATAGATCGCGCCATTTAACTCAAAATACGGCGGCAGTTCTTGGCGATTCTTATCAAAAACATCCGGTCGAATGAACTCCCCCATCCACCCATTATCGGGCAAGGTGTTTGACCATAACGGATGATGAGCCGGCGTTGTGACACTGACGACCGCTTGGACAAAATTGCCTTGCTTAAACACCTCAAAGCCCTTTTGGATATCATCCTTCGTCCGAAGGGGCGACGTGGGTTGAAGCAGAATAAGGTAGTCGATGGGCTCACCCTGCGCTTCGAGCCAATTTAATGCATGAAGCACCACATCCGTTCCGGTCGCCGTGTCTGTTGCTAGCTCGGCTGGGCGAAGAAACGGCACCTCCGCTCCCCATTCTCGGGCTACGGCAGCAATCTCGTCCGAATCGGTAGAAACGAGAACACGATCAATTCCAGGGGTTTTCTTTGCTGTTTCGATGCTCCACGCGATGAGCGGTTTGCCGCCTAAAGGAAGAAGGTTCTTTCGAGGAAGGCCTTTGCTTCCACCCCGAGCGGGAATAAGGGCTATGACGCGTTTGCCTTGGAACATTTAGCGCAGCATCTGGAGTTTATCCATCGCCTTTTTATACTCTTCCCATTGACCAATATCGATGTATTCGTTTTCATTGACGGGGTAGGTCACGACGGTCTTTCCCTCTTTGATCAGACGATCCATTAAGTCGGTCATATGAAAAACCTCTCCTTCGGGAATCCAGTCTAAGGCTTCGCGTTCCAATACATAAATACCGGTGTTGATGGTAAACGAATATTCGGGTTTTTCTTGAATATCCGTCACAATCCCGCCCTCTTTGAAATGCACAATCCCATAGGGGATCTTGTAATGCTGAATGGAGGATAATACCGTCAATATAGCGTTTTGTTCGCGATGATGATTGATCACATCATGGTAATTGGCTTTAACAATGACATCACAGTTGGAGACAATGAACGTATCTTGGATGCGATCTTTAAGCAGCGTCAAACAGCCCGCCGTTCCTAAATAATCTTTCTCCCGAATGTACTCGATATGGTAATCCTTCGGGGTATGATTGAAGTAGGCCTCGATCATTTCTCCACGGAAGTTGATCGTTAGGAAATGTTCGGTAGACCCTTGAGCGGCAAAGGCATCAAGGATCACCTCGACGATGGGCGTGTCCCCAATCGGAATAAGCGGCTTGGGCAGGATCTTGGTAAAGGGCTCCATGCGAGTGCCTTTACCCCCCGCCATGATCACAACCGGCACATTGATCTTGCCCTCTTGTTGTTTGATCATATTGGATTCGTTGAACAGATCCGCACGACCCAATATATCGATAACCTTATTGTCTTCATCAAGAACAGGGAGCAGGTCGATCTTGTTCTCGATCGTCAGTATCCGTGCGATATCCATTGTAAAATGCTTGGCTTTTAGGGTAATGGGGGATCGATTAAAGACGTCAAAGATGTTGTTCTCGATCGAGAACCCCTTTAACAAGTAACGCCGCACATCCCCATCGGTCAGCGTTCCCTTGAAATAGTCTTTCTCGTCCAACACCAGCAAGACTTTGGTAATACCCAGATCAAGCTTTTTCATGGCGTCCTTGATCGTCGCGTATTCTTGGATCAAATAAGGAAAAAGATCCTTCATTTCATCCCCATCATGACTGTCTAAACCCTCTAAAGCTGGCATCTTGTTCCATGTACAGTTTTCGAGCTTGTTCGATGGTGCTTTTCTCTTTATTCCTAAAATAATTCTTCAGGAGCTGCTTATTGGCGTCGAATAAGGCTTCATGGAACTCGCGATCACTCATATCGGTAAAATTGACAGCTAATAGGTCTGAATTGGTGTGCTTGTTTTCATAAAAATCTTCACAATCCTTCATGAGCCCCTTTTCAATGGCATAATAATATAACGGCGAGCCCGGGTAAGGCGTAACCGGCCGAATGGTCCTCATCTGCGACCCATCGTCATATTTAAGAAGAAAATCGACCCCTTGTTGCAAGGTGCGTTTATTTTCTCCGATATTACCGAAAATGATATTATAGCCTGGGCTGATCCCAGCCTCTAAGGTGGCCTCGATCCCTGAAACAATCATTTTCGTGGTCAGGGCTTTGTTCATGTTCTTTAAGATTTGGTCATCAAAGGCTTCGATGCCATAGTTGATAAAGACACAGCCGGCTTCTCTCATGAGCTTTAGGACGGCGGGCTTGGCATAATTAAGTCGCCCATTACAGTCCCATTTAATATTGAGCCCTGCCGCAAGGAAGGCCTCACAAAGACTGACGGTTCGTTCAACCGACGACATCAGGAGCTCATCCGAAAAGGCGATATAGGTAATGCCATAATTCTTTTGTAGAAAGCGAATTTCTTCAATAATATTCTCATTACTGCGAGGCCGGAATCCCTCGTCGAGCCGATAGCAGAAATTGCAGGTAAACGTACATCCTCTACCGGATAACAGCGGCATCACAAAATCGCTATTGGAACAATGGGGCATCCTTAAGAGCCGATAAGACTCCATGGGGAAAAGATCGTACGCAGGAAAAGGGATCGAATCGATGTCTTTGATAAGGGGCCGTCTGTCGTTGATAAAGACCTTTTCGTCGACTCGATAGGCGATCCCGAGAATCGGCTCAAAGGAACGACGATGCTCAATCGCCGCCATCACCTCGAGGATCGTGAGTTCGCCCTCTCCAATGACCGCGATATCAGCCTTTGTTTTCTTTAGGAAATACTCGGCTTCGGGCGAGGGACCATGCCCCCCGATGATATAGACGGGTCTGTTCTTGGACTGATTGATCGCGTCGGAGATGGCTAGCAGTTTTTTGTACTGATAGTAACCCGCGATGACGCTCACCCCAATGACATCGAATTTATTCTTATCTAAATATTCGGTTAAGTGCGCATCGGGATAATGATAAACATCTTGGCTGTATATCTCGGTTTCATGGCCATTCGCACGAAGGGTAGCCGCAATATAGGCCATCCCCTGAGGAAACCAACTAATGTAGGAGCCATTATCATATACCACTAATAAAACGCGCATAGCTGATCTCCTTCTAGGACACCTTGTGTCTTAATTTCCATTCTCCATTTTCTTTTTTCCATAAATGGGGGGATCTAAATTTATCAGCCAATTCGAAGAAACGTGCTGGGGTCATGCCAATCGCATCCATCACCTCGTTAAAATAACGATCAGGGAATTCTCCATCGAACTTTTGAACCAAGGCAACGCCCTCTTCTCGGAGCAAATGTTTGTTACGGATCTCTTGCGACGCATCATACGTCGCGCGTCCGATCCCGAACTTAATGAAGGTGGTGTAGTAATGGAGGTCATCGATCTTGTCATCAATACTGTTGTATTTGCTGTACGTTCCTTGGGTTCTGAACGGTCTGGCTTGGAAGCCGGTATGCTCGACCGCGTAATAGTACGCCTCTTGAGGCACCCACTTTAAATAGTAGCCCAAATAATGGACTTGGATATCTTTGCCCTTCAATTCGTCTTCGGTCGCAGGTAGAAATGAACGGAGGTCGGCTAAATTGAACCCATATTGATCGATCAACGCTTTGACCGACACACCCCCTAAAAATAGCTCATCTAAATTATTAAAAGAATAGTAGGACTTATCTCGCAGGGAGGTTTGGTTGTCGGCGATGGGGTTGCCATATTCGGCCTCGTTCTCGCCATAAAACACCAACGGAATATCAAATTTTGCTGCGAACTTGGGTGCAACATTCTTTTGCCCAAAGATAAAGGTCTGGAACGGATGGAAAATGTTTTCTATCGAAAGACGGGTCAACTCTCTCATAACTTTCCCGTTTTGGTTATAACTGATGTTATCGAATCCCCCGACATTCAACCAATTCTTAAAGTTCTTGTAACCATAATCGGTATACAAAATAGGCGGCCATGTCAGCGTCAAGGGATGCATTCCGTATTTGGCCTTCAAGATATGGGACTGGAACGCACTGTCCTTGCCTCCACTCCCCGGCACCAAACAATCGTAAGCACCGTCTGTTCTTCGATATTTATCAAGGAGGGCGATCAATTCCTTTTCTCGTTGATCCCAATCGATGTTTTCTTTGACCTCGGCGGTATTACACGCGTCACACACACCGTTCTCATCAAAATTCAGAGTTCGTTTTTTGGTGGTTATGGAGTGTTTGAACTCGACTTCGGACATGGGGCGTTGATTCGACATGACACATTTCTTGCAAAACTTAACGTCTTGGGGCAATCCAAAATAGGCCTCTAATTCGTTACTCATAACCACTCCTTTACTCGATAGATGTTAACCAATTGTTTAATAATTTCAGCCCTTTTATTGAACTCTTCTCGGGATGGAATTGAACCGCTAATATATTTTCCTGCGAAACCGACGAACAGTACTCAAACCCCTCATAGGTTGTTTTTGAAAATATTATACTTGGATTGGTGGGGTTTGTGTAATAC
Source organism: uncultured Candidatus Marinamargulisbacteria bacterium (assembly GCA_903910705.1). GTDB lineage: Bacteria > Margulisbacteria > Riflemargulisbacteria > GWF2-35-9 > GWF2-35-9 > CAIWAN01. Next base: position 32,827 of record CAIWAN010000061.1, on the reverse strand, counting down.
GAATGAACAAAGTACATAAACTCGTTCGGGTTGAGTCCTTGGCTGAATCGATTATCCTGCACGATTTGGAGTCGATTCCACCCCATGTGGGGAACCTTTAATGGTTGCCCCTGACTCGACGCGGGGAAACGATCGACGGTTCCTTTAAGAATAGCCAGCCCCTTGTGGACACCAAATTCTGAACTTTCTTCGAACAACAACTGAAACCCTAAGCAAACCCCTAGAAAAGGGTTGCCCCGTTGGATATGGTCCTTGATCGGATCGATCAGCCCTAAGGCGTCTAGATTGGCCATCGCATGACCGAACGCACCCACTCCCGGCAAGATCAATGCTGAAGCGGAGCGGATGGTGTCCCGATCAGACGAGATCGTTGTTTCATAGCCAAGCAATTTGCAGGCATTATCCACGCTGTGGAGATTGCCCATTTCATAATCAACGATAACGATCTTCTTTGTCCCCATATCAATCAACCCTACAATCGATATGCTGCTGCACCAAATGAGCCTTGATATCACTGATACGAAAAGGACTAAACCGACCCGAACTCGCGCCTTGTTTTAAGAAACTGGTATTCCCTTCGAGGGAATAATCCGCTTTCTCATAATGGATGTTCGCGACCGCGTCATAGTGCAAGATCGAAGCCAACGCGACGGCACTCACCGATGTCGTCGAAAACACCTCGGCGACGTGTTCTTTGTTGCCGATACCGCCATGAGCGATCACAGGGATCGTGAGTCCAGCGGTCAGTTTGTTGATCAGATCGATATTCGCCCCAGAGCCGGTTCCTTCTTTGTCTACGGAAGTAATCAGCAACTCGCCCGCACCCAATTGTTCACATTCTTTCGCCCACGCAACAACCTCTTTGCCGGTTTCCTCTCGGCCATTATCAATATAGGCATAATACAACCCATCGGCGTGTTGTATGGCCTCGATCGTCACAACAACCGTCGAGGAACCGAATCGATTCGATGCCTCTCGGATCAGTTCGGGATTGCGTATCGCCGCCGTATTGAGGGAGACCTTGTCGGCTCCCGCTCGTAAAATATTTTTTATATCCTCTAGCGTTCTGATCCCACCCCCTACGGTTAAAGGGATAAAGATCTCTTTGGCGGTTTTACGGATAATATCCATTAGGCTATTGCGCTCATAGAGGCTGGCGACACAGTCGATGAACATGAGTTCATCCGCACCCTGCTCATAATAATATTTTGCGAACTGCTCGGGTTTACCCAACACCCTCAGCCCTTCAAGATGAATCCCTTTGACGAGGTTTGGCCCCTTAATATCGAGTCGAGGAATAATACGCTTAAACATAAAATCTCTTTTTCAGGATATTAACCAACGGATAGGTTTTGAGGATGTGTTTTATCTTTGGTGCGGTCCCCCCGTTGCCATAAGGATTCTCGACACCCGTCAGGGAGGCTTGGAAGTCCGCCGAAAACAATTGATCAAACGCCTGTTTGATACTCGCCACTGTTGGCTCACAATCGATCACACTGGCGGCTTTGATCCGACCCGCTTGTCGATCGCCAATATTGATCGTACCCCGTTTGAACGAGGGGGTCTCGATAAGCCCACTCGACGAATTACCCACCACAGCATCAACATATTGCATCAGGGATAAATATCGTAATGACCCCAACGAGGTAAAAGCAAGAGCCTTTTGAGGGTTCTTGGCCACATAGTCGTCAATCATCATATTAATACGTCGACCCTCTGCATCGGCATTCGCTTTTGTAAAGATGATCTGCGTGTTTTCTAGATCGTTCAGCACGGACAAGAGGTTATTAAAGGGTTCGACAGAATGATCGCGTTCAAGTGTTACCGGATGGAACGTCACCAAGAGATTACGTGTAGCCCATTTGAGGTTAAGGTCTTGCTCAAGCTGTTCGCGTGATAGTAAGGCCATATTGTTGATATTATCTAAGCCGATCGCCCCCACATTAAACACGCGCGTTGGATCTTCGCCTAATTGAATGACGCGCTGACGATAAGACTCGGTCGCCGTAAAATGCAGATGGCTCATTTTGGTGATCGAATGCCGCATCGCCTCATCCATAGCGCCATAGGTGGCCTCGCCCCCATGCAAGTGCGCGATCGGGATGCAAAGAACCATCGCCGCCACCGCAAAGGCAAACGCCTCATATCGATCGCCTAAAACAACAACGATATCGGGACTCAATTGTGACAGCGCGTCACCATACCCGATCAACCCACTCCCCATGGCGTTTATCACGCCTTGTGGCGAATCGTCCTGTAGGGGGATCTCTACTTTTTTATCAAGGGTAAAGCCCTCTTTTTCGATCTCTTGGTAGGTTGAACCAAACTCAGCGGATAAATGAGTTCCACTGACTAAAAGTTGAAGGGTCAAGGATGGGTCGGACTGGATCTCTTTCATCAGGTGCATCAGCAAACCATATTCAGCCCGTGTCCCAGTGAATACGCAGATCTTCATAGAATGATAGCCTCATCGATACGATACGTGCGCGTTGACCGAGACCCCATAAGGTCATCCCACCTCATCGGGCTTAGTCCGGCCCCTGAGCGCTTTGCTGTGATATTGTCTTCGGAAAAGACCTCACCCACTTCAATGGGTCGAGACGCGACCAGACTTTTTCTAGCGATCAGGAGGTTCTTCATTTCAGAGGCCGAGGGAACTTTTTGCCCATCACCCAATGACTGCTCGACATGGCGAATGGCCTGAACCATCTCGGCAAATTCTTGAGGATCAAGGGATGCTTTGTGATCGGGGCCTTCCATGGTTTTATCCAGTGTTAAATGTTTTTCGATAATGGACGCCCCGAGCGCAACGGCCGCGATCGATATGGCTACCCCCCGTGTATGATCCGAGTAGCCTACGGGCAAGCCGAACGCCTGCTTGAGGGTGAGCATCGCGCGTAGATTCACCTCTTCAAACGGGGCGGGGTACTCGGTCGTACAATGCAGTAACGATATTTTTTCTTCGGGTTGTCCCGCTTTTATTAATGCCTCAAGCGCGCTTTTGACCTCGAAGAGCGTGGACATGCCCGTGGATAGGATGATATTTTTTTGGTAGCTCGCCATGGCCCTTAAATAGGGCAGATCCGTGATCTCACCTGAGGGGATTTTATACATCGACACCTTCAATCGATCCAACAAGGCAATGGACGGAATATCAAACGGCGCAGACAAGAATTGAATGTCCAAAAGACGGCAATGCTCTATCAAGGCCTGATGCGCGACACCATCCAGTTCTAGTTTTTTTAGCATCTCGTATTGAGAACCCTGTGACGTATTTTCGATCTGATAGTTGGCTTTACTTGCTTTGGGGGTCACCAATTGATCGGCTTGAAAGGTTTGGAACTTGACCGCATCGGCCCCTGCACGCTTAGCAGCCTCCACCAACCGTTTTGCGAGCACCAGATCCCCGTTATGGTTCACCCCTGCCTCGGCAATAATGAAGACCGATGGAACGGGCGTCATATTGGGCCTCGAACGAGGCTTTGCGCCTTGATAAACGAATCTGATGGAAGGGTGATCCCTTCTTTTGTCACACTGCCACTGCCGATAAAGGTCCTCGCTCCGACCGTGACCCCGCCGTTAACGATCACGCCGGTAGAGAGATGGCAATGATCCCCGATGACCGAATCATGTTCAAGGCACGCTCGTGTATTGAGAATACAATTTTTACCCACGACCGCGCCCGCATTAACCATCGCATGATGCATCACAACCGTGCCTTCGTCGATCGACGCGTGACGGGAAACATACGCGTGAGGTGAAAGGATGACAGGGAATGCCGCGCCGCACTCTTTTGCTAAATCGTAGAGTTTGATCCGAACCGCGGGAGAGTGAATTTGTCCCACCGTGATCACCACGTTAGGGGTTTGTTTGATCAGCGTTGGCATGTCTTGATTGGTTCCGATCACATCATAGCCCAAGACGACCTGCCCGACCTTTTCTGGAACATCGAGTATCCCCACGATGTGGTATTGCTGGGAACTCTCGATAACATCAATGACCGAACGGCAATGCCCCCCTGCTCCGATCAATAATAGATTTGTTCTCATCCTATACCCTTACACTGCTCGGAAGATTGACCAGTCTCGCTTCGAGATGTTCGGCTTGCTCTAGATCGCCACAGAGGGCGTCTTTGTACATCGGGAGTTGCGACATAAGCCGCCATACGGGACGTGTCATCACGCCCTGACTATGGCTGTACGCTAGAAAGGCATCTCGCTCGGTCCGATCGTTAAGCATGATGGTGTTTAGCCAGTAATTCGAGCGGCTATCCTTCGGTTCGACAATAAAATCGACCCCGATCTGGGCAAAGAACGTCGCGTAGCGTTCGGCCTGTTCGCGTTTCTTGGATAGGAACAGATCAAGCGTCTCCATTTGAGCGCATCCCACGGCGGCATTTAGATTGGGCATTCGATAATTATAACCGATCTCATCATGTTCAAAGGCCCACGGATGAGGGATCTTCGCCGTTGTCGATAAATGCTTGGCGGACGTGGCGATCATTTCATCATTTGTCAGCAACATCCCCCCGCCCCCCGTTGTGATGGTTTTATTGCCATTAAAGCTCAGCACGCTCGCTAACCCGAACGTACCGGTGTGCTGAGATTGGTAAAAACTGCCCAGTGACTCGGCCGCATCCTCGACAACGACGAGGTTGTAATCAGCACAGATCCTAACGATATCGGCTATGCGTGCGGGATGTCCGAAAACATGAACGGGAACACACGCCGAGATCCGTCGCCCTGTTTTTTTGTTATACGTATTGCCATCTTCTTTTTTTTGGGTCTCGTTCTTTAAAAAGGTGAGCAATTTCTCGGGGGACAGTCCCAATGTGTCGAGATCGCTATCCAAAAAGATCGGGTGAGCCCCGATATACGATATCGCATTCGCCGTAGCGACAAATGTCAGGGCTTGGGTGATCACTTCATCCTCGGGCAAAACGCCACACACCCTTAACGCCAGATGCAAAGCAAGTGTGCCATTGGTCATGGCCACGGCATATTTTGAACCGGTAAAGGCCTTAACGCTATCCTCAAAGGAGGTTACAAAAGCCCCGACATAGGAAACAAAGGTGGAATCAATACATTCAGCGAGATATTTCTTCTCGTTTCCGATAAAACGAGGCTCATGGAGGTTGATCGGCGGCGGGGTGTTGTAGGTGTGCTTTATAAAGTCCGTAATGGTCTTATACATTGTAAATATGCGTTTTATACTGGGCTAAATTGTCTTTATCCCGAAACCAATCAATGGTTAAATCTAGCCCTTTGTCGAGATCAACGTGTTGTTCCCATGCGGTTAAGGCTTTAAGTTTTGTATGGCTGCCGAACAAACGCTCCACCTCGCTCTTTTTGGGGCGCAAACGGATATCATCCGACAGGATCGTCGCGTTGGGATTGATCTTATCGATCAGCTTTTGAGCCAGATCACCCATCGAGATCTCACTTTGTGTTGCAATATTGATGTCGGTGCCGATCGTCTTTTCGGACGTGGCCATATCGATAAATCCACTCACGGTATCGCTAACATAAACGAGGTCGCGTGTGGGATGAAGCGCCCCCAATTTGATCTCGGTCCTGCCCTCTAGGAGTTGGGTGATAATCGTCGGGATGATGGCCCTTGCCGACTGACGGGGGCCATAGGTATTAAAGGGACGAACGATGGTTATCGGCAACCCAAAACTCCGATAGAACGCGTCGGCCATCGCATCCGCACCGATCTTGGTCGCTGAATAGGGAGATTGGCCTTGGCGGGGATGTGTCTCGTCAATGGGAACGAATTGCGCCGTACCATAAACCTCTGACGTCGAGGTCACAAGGACTCGTTTTGTCCCTAGATCTCGAGCGGCTTGTAAAACATTGAGGGTTCCTTTGACATTGGTATCGACATAACTATCGGGAGAATGATAACTGAACGGAATAGCGATCAACGCCGCCAGATGAAAAACGATATCGACGCCCTTTAGGGCTTCGCGCACACCGTGGGGGTCACGGATATCTCCGGTCATTACCTCGATCTTTGAAAGCACCTCGGAGGGCAGTCGATCAAGCCAACCCCATCGATTAAAGGAATTGTAATACACAAACGCTCGAACCTGCGCCCCTTCGGCAACCAAACGCTCGACCAAATGGCTTCCAATAAAGCCACAGGCACCGGTAACACAGACCTTAGTTCTGGCCAAGCTCATCATATAGATCCTTAAGTTTTGTCACTAAGCCTTTCAGTTCGTCCGTAAAAACGCCCGTACATTCAAGCACGGTACTCGACATTAACACCAGCTTATTCCTTGCATCAGCATACGTGTCCACATCCGAATGCTTTGATGTGTTGGAATTGATGATATGACGAAAAAGAAATTGACCTGGATGACCGATCTGACCGATCTTATTCATATCCTCTTCATATTTTGAAACAAATTCTGTGATGAGCTGGTCGTACGCTTTGGCTTGCTCGGGGGTCGTTGTTTCGTTTTGGTTCTGCTCGACTAAAGCCATCATGTCAACGGCTTGAGCATTCATGGATTCGTAAAGGGCAATCATGTCTTCGACATGGGTGATGACATCCGGCAATTCGTGATAGTTGTAATCTTGTCGGAGAGAGGGGATCTGTAACGCTTTTGTTGTTGCAATATGGGGCTTGATATAGCGTTGATAGGCCTCTTTAAGGGTGATATGTTCCGTACCCTCGATATAGCTACCCCCCTCGGTCGCGTTGACGACGTCCATTCCGAAGGTTTTGATCACCTTTTCGATATACTCTCGAAAGGTAATAAACGAATACGTTGAATCCACTTGATCCCCCCAGAACCCTTTGACGGGAACCAGTTCTGAATACTCCAACACCTCTCCATCATAAAGTTTGTTTTCAAACGTTCTTCGCCCATTGACCTCAATAATTTTGGTCGGATGGGAGAATCGGCTGCCTTTCACATGTGTTTTATCTGAATAGGCGAGGTCATGCCCCAACAAGATGATCTTGCTCGCCCCCATCACCTTCGCAAGGAGAATTGAAAGGGTCGCGACCGTTAATGATCCCGGTAGAATAAACTTTTCATTAATATTCATATTTAACTTGCCGACCAGATCGTTCATGAACTGACTGGTTCGTATCGCAGACATCGAGAAAATGTACTTCGCGGGATATTTATCTACGATCTCGTGAAAGCAACCGAGTTCAATGACCGAGTACATATCCGAGGTATCGATCCCCTCAAGGTAGCGCATGACCTGTTCACTCATGTCCACCATGGTGATCATGTCAGGTTTGATCCCCGCGGCGAGTAACGGTCGAAGCACCGCGGTCATGGCGATAATATAAACGTCGTTTTGAATTTTTTTCAGAAAGGCGATGTTCTTGCTCAGCGATGGGCCTGCAGACACACAAACGATCGGCTTTCCTTCCCACACATTATCGAGCACGCTCACATCAGGATATCGCAGAAAATGATTCAAGTTCCGAACATTATTGACCATGATGCCATATCCATAGATGAGGAGCGTGTTAACATTGGCCGCACTCAATAACGTGACATCTTTGGCATATTTACTCACAACCTCCACCGTCTCGGGAAATAGGGCTCGAAACGGCTGATATTCAAAGAATTGAAGGCCTGTCGTATAAAAGTCGAATTGGTTCAAGTTATGTTTAAGGCTCGCCTCGATCAGGGATAGATCATTAAACGCTAAGGGCATAAATTTGGGGTCTTTGATCAGCACAGTAAAATCATGTCGATGAAGGAGTGTAAAGAAAAAATCCGCGCTTGGGAAAATAACAAAAAGCCTCGTATACCAAGTATATCGGCGAAAAAGACCTTGTAGCAGGAAGTAATCGAGACAGAAAACAAGCCCGAAAATATGTCGATCGATGCTTTCTTTTTTTTGAAGGTACTCCTGCTCAAGGATATAATTCGCTTGTTCAACCGGCTGCTTGGTGGGCATGATGGCCAGATCAAACTCAAACGTCGTGATAAGCGATGCGTTCTTCATTAAATCGACGATTTGCGGCTTGTATTGTTGGGCACAGGCTATGTTCTTTTTATAGATAGCGTTCATTTTGGAAGGTCCTTGTTATGCAGCCCTTGCAATATCCTAACGTAATCGCTCGTTTTTAGTCGCGCCAGAAAGGTGCTCAGCCATGCATTATACCGTTGAAAATCGTCTACTTTAAAGGTTCCCTCGACGATCCGCGTCTGAATCTGCTCGCCAAGAGTGGTGAGTCGATCGACGATCAAATGGATGGTGTTCGTTTCGTTGGGATCGTAGATCAATCTGGCCACGAGCGGTTTAATATCGGACTGCAAAAAACTCGAAATAACTAGCATGCCATCATAAAACCTTCTCGCGCATATTCGTCGGTCTGGGGTTCTTCAGAAGGAACGGGCGCAGGCATGGATACCGTTGCGAATGAATGACGTAATCCTCGAAGCATTTCGATCACTTCGGTCACGAGGATCGGATCATTATTCACATGAGCCTCGATCAGTCGTTGCTGCATATAGGAGTACAGCGCAAATAGCGGCTCAGAGACATCTTTTACATCCATTTTTAACGTCACTTGTAGTTCGGAAATAATAGCCAACGCTTTATTGATAAGTTGACCTTTCTTTTCGCAATCTTTTTGCCAGTCGAGTTTTTCAAGATTGAGTAAGAAATTTATCGCTCCATCATACATCATGATCACCAGTTTTGAAGGAGAGGCGGACATCACTTCGTTTTCAAGATAATTACTGATACTCATAGCTGACCTCCTCTATCCTTTATCCCGATGAACTTTTGTAATTCCATGCATTATTGATCCCAGTGAGTTGACTCGTAAAGGAACTTGATTGATTTTTTAAGTCATTGATCAGAGTCTCTAGTTTGGTGTACTGGGCTCGAAGGCGGGTCTCTTCGATAGTCAGTCGTTCGTTCATACTGGTGATCGAATCGGCTAAGGTTGATTGTGCCTCGACCGAACCATCCATGGCGGAAGCGATCATCCCTGTGCCCGAGTCAGTGATCTTTGACAAGGTTAGATCATAGGTTGAGGCAAACCCTGTTGACTCCATGGCTTGAAGATCGAGCAATTTTGCCTTTGAGCCGGTTCCCTGCATATTATTTAGGCGGATCTTATCGGTAACGATACCGGTTGGAAAGAAAATAGAAATATCCTTTGAGGCATTACTGGTCACACTTCGATACGTTGTCCAGGCAGACGTACCGGCATTCCAATACTGGACATCAAAACTCTTCAGGATATCCGTTGTAAGGGTATCAACACCCAAAATTCGGACACTGGTCAATTCTTTTCTTGAACCAAAATCAAGTTGGTAGGACGCTCCATTATCAGCCTGCCACCCCGTCGTTCCTGATGCAAAATCGGAGATCTTGGTATTCCCATCATGAGCCCCCGCGATCGTCCAAGGGCTATCCGTTGCACTTGCCGTTGCAGTCGCCGCCAGGGCATTGTTGTTCTGAAACGTAAAGAAATCAACAACCCCGCTGAGGTCAGAATCTAACACCGACGTCAGGGTTGTCTCGTCGAGGCTTAGCATTCCATCGAGTCCTAAATTAAGCCCCACTTGGCCGGCCGACTTGATGTTTCCAGAAACCCCTGAGACAGAACGATTGATCGTATTATATATCTGCTGTTGCAGGAGCATCACCGTTGAATCGCCAAAAAGAGGACCACTGGACTTATTGGCCGAATCATACGTGAGCTGGTCATTGACGGCAGTAATGGCTTTATTGTATTTATCCACAAAATCTTTGATGCCCGTCGTGACCGCAGCGGGATCCGTTGTGATGGCCAAGGTGACAGGGGTCGAGCTGGCTGTCTTTAATGACAAGGTCACGCCCGGAATAAAGCTCAAAACGGTATTGGTTGAACTCGCTACAAATAACGCATTCTCTGCCGTTGGGTCGCCCATGATCAAGGTCGCGTTCTGAGCGGCGACCGATTCATTCAGGTTAAGACTGTCCACCGTACTCCCCACCACCATACGTCCAACAACCCCAGACTTTGTACTTGCAATGGATAATCGATACGGACTGTTGCTGCCATCGTTAATGATCGTTGCTTTGAGATTTATCCCCAAAGCGTTGATCGCGTCTCGCACATCTTGCAGGGTGTTTGTACTGGAAATGGTAATGGATTTTTCAAAACTCCCATCAAACGTCAGCCCTGTTGAGCTGCCAAGTAAACCCAGATCAGCCGCCATATGGCCGTTACTCGATTCGGCAATCGACAGATTCCCCGTCCCGCCCGATCCATCAGCAAGGAGAAGCCCGTCCCCTGTGGCATTGAGCGCTGCCGTGATATGGTAGGCAGAACCCGCCGTATTAATGCTATCGATCACGTCACCCAGTGTTTTGATGGACGACGATGATAGGTTAACGGTAAAGGCATTACCCGATTTGTTTGTAATGGCAATAGAGCCTTTTCGAACCCCATCGCCCTGATTCATCGTTGAAAGCACGGTCGCTTTGCTTAAGTAGGCGACCTCAAGATCAGAGCCGCTCAAAACACCCCCCGAAGATGTCCCGAGAATGCCTAAAGAGGCGGCCGTTGTCCCTGATTTTTCTGCAACCGTAAATGCGGAGCCGTCTGAACGATAAAGCTCGAGTCCATTATTGGCTTGATTATACCGAGCCGCGACCTGCGTGTTTGTGTTTTGCGCATTGATGGCATCCATGATCTGGCTTAGCGAGGTCATTCCTGCGATATTGATATCTTTGCTCACCAACCCTTGAATGGTGAAGTCGGTCCCCGAAACGCCACTGGCTCCCTTTAAATTTTTCAGCAAAACCGAATCCATCCCCGCTAACAAGTTGTCGCCATTGCCGGAACTTGTTAAATGAATGATCCCGAGGTCCTTGGCGGACGTTCCACCCGTTTCTGTGACCACAAAGCCCACCCCTGTTAATTGGATCCCTTGTCCATCAGCACGGAGCGCTGCCGTGACACTGGTCGTCCCCGATTGATTATTGATAGCGGTGACCACATCACCCAAGGTATTCGCTGATGAAAGAGCAATGCTGGTTCCATTGATCGTGAACCCCTTTTGGCTGACGCCCAACCCATCATTAAGCGCGGCTAAACTTGAGGCGCTACTTAAATAAGAGACTGTCGTTCCACTCAACGTGCCCCCAGCCATACTTCCCCTGATCCCAAGATCCAGAGCCGTCGTACCTTGACTGGTATCTTCTACTTTCAAGGTTCCAAGCCCAGACCCCGTTGCGGAGATATCGAGACCCGTTCCGGCACTATTGATTTTGGCCGACACATTGATATTGGCGGTATTGATCGCCTGCAATACATCGTCGATCGTCATCACATGGGTTAGATCGACATTGGCGCTTTGCCCCTCCCGATCCGTGATCTTGATCATCCCCCGAGTAACACCCGATCCCCCGTTTAATTCATTCAGATTGGTCTGCTTTTTAACATCGCCATTCCCCATTTCGAACGTCATCGTGCCCGCGCCAACGGGTGTTGTATCGTAATCATGGTATCCAACCGAGTTAAATTGATGTGAGGTGGACAAACGATCGACCATGAATTGATAGGATCCCTGTGCCGCAGAGCCAGAAACCGTTGCGGAAAGGACAGATTCGTTACTAATGGTCAGCTTTCTTGCATCAAAGGTGGATGTTTTTGAAAGGTTGTAAGCTGAAAGTTGTAGCCCGAGCACACTCGACATGATCGATGACCACGTGCTTTGCTTAGCCGTTTCAGTCTCACTTTTTGCGGTGAGCTTATCGACAGCTTGACGCTTGATCGACATTAAGCCGGTGATAATACTTTCCGTGTCGAGACCCGAAGCAAGTCCGCTAACACTACTACTTACTGTAGACATACTGCCCCCTGATTACTCTGCCTGTATAAATATACTACTGCTAAAATGGGCGCAGTCAATGTTTCCTAAGTAAAATTACCCCTTTGCATCAACAAATAACCCATTCACAGCCCCCTGAATACGAGCCATCATCTCTAAATAGTCCCTCGAAGGGATCTGTTTGATGACTTCGCCTGTTGCTTTGTCTTTGACTTCTACAAAAACCCGTTCTGTAGCTTTATCGATACCAAAAGATAGATCAAGACTTTGTATGTCCTGAATATTGGCTTGTTTGGCAATGATCTGTTTTATCCCCTCATCCACTTTTTGCTTCGCTTCCGTTGGTGACGAAGAGGGGATCGGGATATCTGGTCGTTTTACTTTTGCTACAGGTGCGGGTGATGGAGCAGTGCCCTCAATAATACTACTCATAACCTCACCTCCTTTGATTTGGTTGGGGGTGCGCCATTAGCGCACCCCCGTTTCGATCAAAACGTCCCTGTAACTACTTCAATAGTTGAAGCACCGATTGGGGCAACTGATTTGCCTGAGCTAACATTGCCGTACCGGCTTGTACCAATATCTGATTCTTGGTGAAATTCATCATTTCTTGCGCCATATCCACATCGCGAATACGCGATTCGGAAGCGGCCAAATTCTCACGAGACACACTTAAGCTGTTAATCGTTGTTTCCAGTGTAAACTTCTGGAATGAACCCAGTTTGGCTCGAGCATTCGAAACATCATAGATGGCTTGGTCAATGATGGTTACCGCTCCTGAGGCGTTCGCTGAAAGTTGATACGTCGCGCCACTCTTGATCGCATCAAGCGTACTACCGGCTAAGGTACTCGCCACACCAATCTTAGATGTTTGCATATTACTGATCGCATAGGTAATTTGAGTCGCAGTAGAGGCATCTTGCGTCAGAGCAAACTTAATGCCTGATACAACCGACACCGTTGCGGCTGACCCCACAACATTATTTGCCGCTTTAAAGACTAAGGATGTTCCGGCCCAAGCACTACTGCTGGAACCATAAAGGGCTAATCCGCTTCCTGTTAGGGCTGTGCCACCAAATGTTCCCGCAATATCAATCCCTCCAGAACCCGTTACATTCGCGGTTCCACTGACGGTTGCATTCGACGCTTGAACAACAACGGCTGTCCCGACGCTACTGGCATACAAGGTCAAGGTTGTTGACGCATTCGAGCTGGCATAGAAACCTGCCCCCGCTAAAGCGGTGTTAATGTTTGAGACAAACGCAGTTGAACTAAGTCCTGACGCGTAATTTACGTTGATAACCGTTCCGGCTGTGCCTCCGGTGCTTAGCCACATCGAAATATTACCTGATGCGATGGTTGATTGGCCGACGAAGTTACTGACCGTTAGAACTGCACTTCCCGCGGCTGCGGCGGTCGTGATCACAGCTGACACCGTACCCGATGCAGCGGCGACAGATCCTGCCGAGACCGAAGCAAGGGCGGCCGTCGTTGTTTCCCCGATGACAACACCGGCGGAACCATCTAATAGATTCTTACCCGCATATTTGGTGGTTGTTGCAATACGCTGCATCGATTCGATCGCCTTATCAACGGCGGTTTGATCGGCTGCAATAGCATTAGCGTCATTCGCTCCCACATTAGACGAGTGAACAGCTAATGAACGGATATTATTTAACATGGTATTCATTTCGGTTAAGGCCCCTTCGGCGGTTTGAACCATCGAAACGGCGTCGCTTGCGTTACGAGATGCTTGATCAAGGCCACCAATTTGGGCACGAAGCGTTTCGCTAATTAAAAGACCAGCTGGATCATCCGCGCCTCGATTGATTCGATATCCTGATGATAGTTTTTCAAGACTCTTCCCCAATGCGTTACTGGAAACCCCTAAATTTCTCCATGCGTTCAAAGCGGCTACATTATTATTTATTTGCATTTCTATCCTCCTTGTTTATTTCCCTTTGTTTCATCCGTGAAACAAATTCCCCCCTCACAATATGCCGATGATCCCACCCCCCTCTTTCATTAAATCAGAGTCCTGTGGTTCGATTATCGGTAAAAGGTGTTTTATCTTTAACGGAAATTGTATCGAATTTTATGATTGGATGGGGATTGTTATGGTCGCGAGACGTTGACTTCGGCGAATTGGCTGCTGACGGTGTACCCGCCCGCTTTCACCCAGTCTAATGCGAGCAGGGCTGACTCATAGTCCTCGAGTTGGCTGGTGTCTTTGAGGGTGCCTGTCTTGTAGTCGATGATCAGGATCTCTCGGCTCTGATGATCGACCATGAGTCGATCCATGCGGTATTCTTTACCCTGATGATAAATGAGCTGTTCGGTGTAAACCGTCCAACGTCTATCGAACCATTGAGGGTTGTCGGCGATCCACCCCTTCAATGATTCGAGGGCTAGCTTGACGTTGGGATCTCTAAGCCACTCCCCATATTTGATGCGACACTGGCGTAGAGCCTTCTCATGATGAGCCGGTTCATCGTGGTGGACATGCGAGAGATACTCGTGGACGACATTTCCCCACTCTTGATCTTTGATAAAGGAAAATCCCGCATAGCGAATGCGCGTCTCAAGTTGACTTACGGTATCGCTAATAATGGCTTGATGCGGGACAAATAAGTCGTCTGCCCGTTGACCGACATCCCTCAATGGAGGGGGGGCGCTGCGCATCACCAAGGGGACTTCGAGCATTTGGGTGATATAGGGCAGTAAAAGTTGATATAGTTTTTCGTTATCCTTGGCAGGGGTAGCGCCCCAGTCTGCGTCATCAAACGTTTTATCGTCTTTTTCTCCCAGATACGGCCAAATCCAAAGATGACGCTTGGCTCGTGTCAGAGCCACGTAATGGAGATTGATCCGTTCGAGGGTTTGTTTGTGCTGTGTTGCTTGCAGGAGTTGATTCGCTATACTGATATTTTTGAGGGCTTTTTCTTTTGTTTTTGGATACAACAAGACGTGCTCGGGGCTGCTATATCGCTGATTATACGTTGTCCTGATCATCAAACCTTGTTCGGGAGGGGCGCCGACCGTGATATCCCAAAAATAAATGACATGCTCAAACTCGAGGCCTTTAGACTTGTGCACGGTCAAAAGGGTTAGTTGGTCCTGTCCGTCCAAAACCCCTTGCCGAAATCGCTCGGATCTTCGATAGGTTTGAAGGATGTCAAATACTTCGGCTACATCCGCAGGAACAGAACTCTGCCCATCCATATCATCAAAAAGCGTTAAGAGGTGGTCGATCTGTCTTCGTTGATACGGGCTCAATGTTCGTTCATGGACATGCCAGTCCCGAAACAATTGGCGGACACGATCGCCCCAGAGCCCCCTCGTTTTAAGCCATTGCTCTTTCCATCGCAAAAGCGAATCGAATTCAGGGTCATCAAGCATAGCCTTGAACGCTGCCTCATCAAGCCCTCCCCAGTCAGAACGGAGAAAAGCAAGCGCGTCCGTATCGCGTCCAAAAACAAGATACCGCCAAAGCAAGACAAAGGGTTGGATGATCGCCACGTCGAGAATGGAGGATGCACTTTCTTGAGCAACCGCGATCCCCTTTGACTCTAAAAGGGTGGCGAGGAGGTCCAGATCATCATTTGTCCGAACTAAAATAGCGGTGGCGGCGGAGTTAATGTCGCCGGCGTGGATCCGATTGACCAGCACATCGACCCATTGATTGACCGCCGCATCTCGACCCCCCGACAAAGGGAAGCATTCGAAGCGACCTTCGGCTTCTTTGGCCGGCAAACACTGAACCGGTGTGTAATGCCAATCGGGTCTGCTTTTTGAACAGCGCATAAAATAGTCGTTGAGCGTTTGCTGGATATTGCCGGCGGTTCGATAGGTCATATCCAGCGAATCACGGGTTGCTAAAGGGAACCAGTTTGATAATTGTTCGAGCAGCCCCGATTCCCCTCCCCGCCAACTGTATATGGCTTGCTTGGGATCGCCCACAGCAACAAAGCCACCGTGCTGCGTTTCGTCACTGATGACCTCGCTGATCAACGGCGACAGAACCGCCCACTGATCGACACTGGTGTCTTGGAATTCGTCGATCAGTACATACCGATAATGAGCGGCTAATCGTTCATAGAAAGGCGACAACACTTCGCCATGCTCAAGATCAACAAGGCCCTGTTCAGGATCGTACAAGGTTCGATAGACATAATAGGCCACGTCCGCGTAGGTCAGATTATGTGTCTGGCGCACCCAGTGATCATATCGTTCAAAGACGATCTCGGCCAAATCTCTCACGGATCGTTGATACGGGGCGATGACCCGATGCCAAAAGGCCGCGGACACGCTCTCTTGCCAATCTCGAAAGAGGGGCTCAAGCTGTCCTTCTTTGTCCTTAAACGCTACCTTACTCCAATAGACATCATCGGCGATCAAGTCATCTAAGTGGGCAGGCCAATAGGCCTCCCAATCGGGATGATGCGGGTCAACCATAAAGGGGATCAAATCTCGATGGTCTTTTTTGATCAACCTTTCTAAAGCAACCCCCGTGCCGCGAAGCCCCGCCGCCAAAGCCAACCAACGCGGATGAAGGTGATCCTCGGTTTCGAGGGACACATACGACGTCACCGGCTGTGACAATAGCCACCGATTCTTCAGTAAATACTGGATCTTCTTAAGGAGTTGATTGAGGTCTTTGACGGGGTGATTTTTCTCGACGAATAAAACGTGGACCTTGGGCCAAATATCAGGGTCTTGGATCAGCGTGGGCAGCCATGTCGAAAGCGCTTGTTCTTGAAGCGAATCATCGACCAACGTAAAGTGCGACAAACCCATCACGGGCATCGCGATCTGACGAAAAAGGGTTTGGGTAAAGGCATCGATCGTAAATATTTGGAGTAACCCCCGTTGAAGGGCGATCCACTCCAATCGCTCGGATGACCAAACCGTGTCCGCTCGTAAGGTGGATAGGTTCTCGATAAGCGCCTTTCGGTCTGGGGATAAGGCGTCCCCTTTGATGAGCACGTCCAAAAACACCAGAATCCGTTCGCGGATCTCTTGGGTCGCCTTTCGGGTAAACGTGATCACCAAGATCTCGGACGCAGGGATACCGTCTAGGAGCAACGAAAGAAATTCGAGGGCTAAGCGATAGGTTTTTCCTGTTCCCGCACTGGCTAAGATTATTTTCGACATAGCTCTCCAAAGCCACAGTATTGGCAATGACTGCGCTTGTCAGTTCGAGGTTGTGTGGACGCAGCAAGGGCTTTTTGCCAATCGGTGTCCACCGCATTCAATTTATCGAGCTGGGTCTTAACCAGCTTAAATCGTCGACTCGGGATATCGAAGAAGGCGAGCTTGATCTGGCTTGGATGAATATGGCCATAATAGAGCAGCGCATACCAATTGAGCTGAAGGTCATTCGCCTGACTACCTGATTTGTAATCAATGATCCAATAGTCGTTATTTTTTGTCTCGATCCGAAGATCCGCCCGTCCAGACAAGATCACGTCGTCCGTTCGAGGCAAGACTATATCCGCAGCGTCTTCGTGGAAAAGGGCCGCGATATGATCAAACCCAATCTGCTGGTCGATCGCTTTCAAAAGACCCTTGGCCATATCCACCAGATCGGGGATCAGGATCTTGTCCACCAAGACCCCCACTAGATCAAGCGGCCAACGATGCGTGTTCCGTGCCCAGACTTGCTTAGCCAACAGGGTTAAGTCGGCCGTTTTCAATCGAATACTGTCGGACATAACGACCTCTAGCCAATCATGCGCCAAGCGACCCATAAAAGCCGGATCGACCCGATTGAGCGCATCCGTGTCCGCGATAGTGAGGCGATAGCCTTTTGAAAGCGCGTACTGATAGGGGCAGTTTCGCCACGTATCATAAGCCGAATAGCTCAAGGGGCGGGGCGGGAATGTACTCAATTTGACCGGAAGCCCTGATGATAGCGAGTCTGCTCGTTTTTCTATGCTTGCTTGACCAACGGAAGATTCTCGCTGGGGCGAAACAATTGTATTTACCTCAAGGGGCAAGCCGTCTCGAAGCCATGTCCACAGTGACGGGGGACGAAGATCGTGGCCATTATGGTAAAGGATAAGGGTGGCCTTCTCACTGGTCAAGACCGCCTGTGTCCATGCATAAGCATC
Source organism: uncultured Candidatus Marinamargulisbacteria bacterium (assembly GCA_903910705.1). Taxonomy (GTDB): domain Bacteria; phylum Margulisbacteria; class Riflemargulisbacteria; order GWF2-35-9; family GWF2-35-9; genus CAIWAN01. The sequence goes on along the minus strand of CAIWAN010000061.1, from coordinate 14,902 downwards.
CACACTCTGATGCATCAACGGCGTTAATAACCCCCATGCCGACAACTGCTTTGGCATCAATAGCCACGGTGGTTCCACCGAGGCAGGAATCGCCCCTTCCATTACGCCCGTGAAGAAGCGCTCTGGCAGCGCAACATTGAGGCAATCCTTGGGCTGACGGGAGAACATCGGGTTGATGTCCACTTGTTTGACCGATCGAGTGGATAGGCGATCGACCAGATAGTCTAAGGCTGATCCTGGCGGAATAAGCCCTTCCTTAAAGCTCACCTTAAAGGATTCCCAGACTGAACCGAACTGATACCGGATCTCATCAAGTCCGCGCTCTGTCCATATCGTATCGGGTAAACGCTTGATCCATTTATCGAGCGAGTTTACATCCAACGGGAAAAGCAGCCGTTCGTCAGCTATCATGGATTCGGGCATAAAGTCCTGTCGATCCCACCATCGCACGCCGTCTTTAAGCGAACGCCAAAACCGTATAATAACCTCATCCGGCCATTGATATAGCGTTGAGAAGGCCTGATTAAAGAGGATCTTTTTGACCAGATCGATCGGGAACCGAGAACCCGATCTTTTCTTGGAGATCAACAACCATGTGTTCCAGAATTGAAAGAGCATCGTTCGTGTCATCGAAATGGAGGGGGGGGTGAGCCAAAGGGGCCGTTGTCGGGGGTCGGTAACATTCACGGGGGTTAGCGCACTCAGTTCTTGCCGCTCTTGGCTCTCATGAGCAACCGTTATCTCCTTCACCGATCGGGTCTTTATCGGGCCCTTATCGTTTGTCCACTCCGACATCGATAACAACGCGCCACTGTTCGCATCAAACCAATGCGAAGGCCCTTGGTGAAAGGCCAACACATCCGATTGCTCAAGGAGTCGCCTTGCCGAGAGAGGCATCGCTACAATATTAGCCAGAACGATGGGCTGGACTTTCGGCTGTCGAAAGGATAAGAAAATTGGGTCGGTATAACCCATCAAACCAAGGTTCTTTTGATAAGCGGCTAACACCTCTCGGCAGATCTTTATCCACGGACGCTGCCAATCATCCCACGTCGAATCCGCTTCATTAAATGACTGGCCCGACTCCCACGCCACCGTCCAAAGACCATACAATCGACGAGCAAATGATACGCAGGCTCGATGAGATGAAAGGGAGAGCGCGTCGCGATGAGAGGACGTTAGGGACTTGGCTATCAAAAGCCAACGTTGATCGGGCGAAATAATGGGAGACTCGACCTGTAAATGCTCTTGGACAAAACTTTCAAGAGTCAACCCTGTATGCTGATTCAGGGTACTCTCGTTCTGATAAGACGAAACAAAGGATTTCTTTTGCCCTTCGTGAGCGAACAATATCGTCGTCGGTGTGGTTAAGGATCGCCAAATGTGTTGATGCAAGTCCTCAGAAAAGGGGACAAAGACGTGTCTCACGACGATCGGCTTAGGGCTCGGTGGGGCTTGGCTTAAGATCGACCATGCGGAGAACCAAGCGTTTTTTGCCCCCATAGTCATTGTCCGCCAAATTGAACGCGACATCAAACGTGGTATATTTATCCAAGAGATCCCAGAAATGCGCCATTTTATAGCCGATGGCCTCGATCTGTTCCGAGCCTTGGATAAAATCAACTTTGAGGTGACTTTTGTCTTTCCCCACCAAATAAAAGTGCATCGCATTGAGTCGTCGGATGAGGAAAACCGGCTCGCGATTACCTTCACCAAACGGTTCGAGTTTCTTTAAGTCATTCAGTAAACCTAGCGTTAACTGAGGAAAAACAAGTTCATCGTCAATTCGAATGATCGAGTGCAAGGGTTCGCCTTGAAGCTCTTCATGAAGCAGATGGATATATTGATCGCGGAACTCATCGATACGGCTCGCATCAATCTCAAACCCAGCGGCTTCTTTATGTCCACCATAGCTAAGCAGTATTTTTTGACATTTCTCTAAAGCACTAAAGATGTCCGTTCCGGCAAAACTCCGAATCGACCCACGCGAAATGTTACCCTTGGTTGTAATAAGGACAACGGGGCGGTCATAGCGTTTGGCAAGTTGAGACGTCACGATCCCGATCACCCCTGGTTCCCAATCTTGCGAGGACAGAACCAAGACTTGCTTATCAAGCATGTCCAGATTTTGTTCAACAATTCGAGAGGCTTCTTGAAAGATCTTTTCACCCTCGCGCTTGCGTCGCTCATTGAGATCATTCAGTTGCCCTGATAAACGCTTTGCCTTCTCTCGATCACGGGTCATCAGCAAATCAATACCCAGATCGGCACTGTCTAAACGCCCTGCCGCATTGATGCGAGGACCGATCCCAAACCCAATGGTCGTCGTGTTGATCGGGCCCCCATTTCGGACTTGTTCGAGCAAATAAAATAAGCCCAGAGAGGCTTCTTTGTTTAATTTCTCGATCCCTTTCTTAACAAAGATCCGATTGTCGCCAAGCAACGGCACGACATCCGTGATCGTCCCAATAGCGACAAGGTCTAGGTATCGTTTGCTATGAAAAAGGTCGTAGTCTTTATAGGTCTTATAGAGGTAGGCAATAAATTTATAAGCGACCCCCACGCCGGCTAAAAATTGAGATCCATCGGTATGCTCACATTTGGGGTTAATTATGGCAATGGCAGCAGGCAGTTGAATGGGCGGGGTGTGATGGTCGGTAATGATAACCTCAATGCCGGCTTCGCTGGCTTGAGCGATCTCATCGACATTACTGATGCCACAGTCTACCGTAATGAGGAGATTGACCTTGTCCGCAATAAATTTTTCAACCGCTTGTTTGTTAAGGCCATAGCCCTCCGTATAACGAAGGGGAACATAATACGTGACATCGGCGCCTAACTGTCGAAGCGCATCGTAAACAAGCACCGTTCCGGTTACCCCATCGGCATCATAATCACCAAAAACGACGACCTTTTCTTTACCCTTAAGAGCCTTGATAACACGGGCGACCGCACGATCGATATTTTTGGGACAAAACGACGCGATGATCTCTTTTAATGAGGAATGCAGGAATAGCTTCATGTCCTGTTCGGTCGACAGTCCACGCCCAAGCATGATGCGGACAAGGATAGGATCCATCTGCAGGGACGCTGCTAATTGTTCGACTAAAAGAGGGTTATGTTCGGCAAGTCGCCAAATGGACCGATGGGGATTAAGCATCCTTTTTTAGAATCATCAATGACTGTCCAAATTCGACGGCCTCTTCGTTCTTAGCGAGGATGCGAACCACGGTGCCATCATATTCAGATTCAATTTCATTGAATAACTTCATCGCTTCGATAATACAAATGGTATCGCCCTTTCGAATATGATCGCCTACTTTGACGAAGTCGGGTGAGTCAGGACTAGATGCCGCGTAAAACGCACCGACCATGGGTGACAGGAGAGCCACTTCATTGTCAGAAACATCGCTCGCATTGACTTTGATCGGAACCGGCATGACCGGCGCAGCAGCAACGGGGGCACTCGGCAAAACAACTTGATGTTGAACGGGAGCCAAAACAGATCGCTCGGCTTTGATAATTTCTATGGTGGTGCCATCTTCTTCCAACTTTAATTGGTTGATATTTGCACCTTCAACTAACTTTATTATTTTTTCAAGGTCTTTGAGGTTCATCATCAGCTCCTGATGCATATTTGTTGCCTCGATTATACATCAAGTTGCTTGAATTGCGTAGATGAAAACGCAGGCGACATGACATCACATCGCCCGCGTTTTCGCTTAACCTATTGCAATAGCTTCAAAACCGTTTGAGGCAATTGATTGGCCTGAGCCAACATCGCCGTACCGGCTTGAACCAAGATCTGGTTCTTCGTAAAGTCCATCATCTCTTGAGCCATATCCACGTCTCGAATACGTGATTCGGACGCTGACAGATTCTCTCGGGTAACCCCCAGATTATTCAAAGTCGACTCCAACGTATACTTTTGGAATGAACCGAGTTTGGCTCGCTCCATCGAGACATCGGCAATCGCTTTATCAATGATCGACACGGCTGCTGAGGCATTGGCTGAAAGCTGATACGTTGCACCGCTCTTGATCGCATTCAACGTACTGCCTGCCAAGGTGGTCAGGATGCCGATCTTTGACGTTTGCATATTGTCTATCGCATAACTAATGATATCCGTTGTTGTTGCATTATCCGTCAAAGAGAACTTGATCCCCGAAACAACCGACAAGGTAGCCGCAGAACCCACAACATTGTTTGCCGATTTGAAGACTAAGGATGTTCCGGCCCAAGCACTACTGCTGGAACCATAAAGGGCTAATCCGCTTCCTGTTAGGGCTGTGCCACCAAATGTTCCCGCAATATCGACCCCACCCGAGCCGGTAACGTTCGCCGTTCCACTGACGGTTGCGTTCGAGGCTTGAACCACAACGGCTGTCCCGACGCTACTGGAATACAAGGTCAAGGTTGTCGATGCATTCGAGCTGGCATAGAAACCTGCCCCCGCTAAAGCGGTGTTAATGTTTGAGACAAACGCAGTCGATGCGAGAGCCGACGCATAATTAACATTGATCACCGTTCCGGCTGTGCCACCCGTACTCAGCCACATCGAAATATTACCCGATGCGGTGGTTGCACCACCGGCAAAGTTACTGACCGTTAGAACTGCACTTCCCGCGGCTGCGGCGGTCGTAATGACAGCTGACACCGTACCTGATGCGGCGGCAACATTACCCGCTGTAGCGGAAGTAAGCGCTGTCGTTGTGCTTTCTCCAAGAACAACCCCTGACGACCCATCGAGCAAATATTTGCCGGCGAACTTGGTGGTCACCGCGATCCGTTGCATCGATTCGATGGCTTTATCGACGGCGGTTTGGTCGGCCATAACCGAATTACTATCGTTTGCACCCGTATTAGCCGCATGAACCGCTAAGGAACGAATACTGTTAAGCGTTGTATTCATTTCGGTCAACGCACCCTCTGCCGTTTGCACCATCGAAACCGCATCGCTTGCATTTCGGGTGGCTTGATCGAGCCCACCGATCTGAGCACGAAGCTGTTCGCTAATTAATAAACCGGCTGGATCATCCGCCCCTCGATTGATTCGATAGCCCGACGACAATTTCTCCAATGACTGACCCAGCTTACTACTTGAAACCCCTAAATTGCGCCATGCATTTAACGCTGCGACATTATGATTAATTTGCATAATTACACTCCTTTCATTTGACGGTATCCCTCCAGTGAATACCCATTTGACCTAATAATGGCCACTTGCTGTGGACATCACCCCCTCTTCATGGAAAAACGATTTTATGTGGAAATACCACCCGACAAGCGGACCGGCAAATCCTTACCCCCATACCCCCTTCTATCCTCCCCCTTTCATGCTATACCCGAAAATGTGATCGATTGATGCCCCGTTGCTCCAAGGGTCTTTAGGTAGGTATTGACGTTGTCGCTCATGAGTTGAAGCGCCGAAGAAAAGATCGTTTTCTCGGATGCTTTAACAAAGCTCAGCGTCCCGCCTTTATCCAGAAAGTCTTTGGTCGCAGAAAGGGCATCTTTGATAAACGTATAAGCCCCCGCGTCCTCTTTCATTTGTCCTTTTGACTGATAATAGGACTCTTTTATTTCATTCATAAAAACTGAAACAACTTGAGAAAAGCGAGTAAACACTTTATCGCCGGCTGTTTTAGTAGATACCGAGTTAAAGGCCGAATTATAGGTATCAATAAAGCCTAGCTTATCGGAAGAACCCGCTAGGATCGCTTGGCTAATATCTTGATTGGCTGTTGCCCCCAGATCCTCTGTAAAATTGCCAGTCGAATCGAGTTTTTGAAAATTTCGCCCAAGGACGACGCTGTCGAGATTCTTTTGAACAAAATGGCCATACTTGCCTCCGGCGACCTTGGCCAATAGTTCGGTGATCTCCTTAGGTTGGTCTTTGATCGAAAGGACCACAGACGATTTATTGGTTTGAGCTTCGAGATCAAGAAGATCGTTATTAAACTGATCGAGCGTTAAGGTATGATATCGGGATGCATCCTGTGTCGTTGGCTGATAAACAGAGGTCTCGATCGGTGCATCAAGGCTGTTATTTGTATACGCAAAACGAAATTTTTGGTTAAATGTCGCTAGCGTCATTGTCGACAAATTGATGCTCGAAACCACGGCCTATACCCCTTTCACCAGATCGCTCAGATTAAGATTCTGAGGCAATTCTGCCGCGCGTTTATTCTCTTTTTGAATTTCATCAAACACTTCTTCGCGATAGATAAGAATTTCTTTAGGCGCGTCAATACCAATCTTGACGGAACCATCCGCAATTTCAACGATCTTTACAAAAATATTATCCTGAATAACGATCGTCTGATTCAGTTTTCGTGTTAAAACTAGCATATCAAGCGATTTGCTCTTCACGAGCTTTTGTGCACTTTAACAAATCAGAATACAAGTAATGCCTGACCGAATAACGATTATTATTAAGGATCACTTGTTTCGCCGCGTTGGTCTTATGGTTAATGACGATCGGAGCTAAAAGATTAATGGTCATGTTCTCTACCTGCGAAGGCACCGCCACGATCGACAAGACGGTCAGATCACTCGACGTCTCGGCTTGAAGCGCCTTCAATTCACTGTCATTGATCTCGAACTGATAATCCCCATAGAAATCAAATGGATTGGTCACGACAAAGGCTAGCTCTGAATCGTCGACCGATTGCAACCACCCCAACAACCCGTTCTCAATGATCACCCACCTCGTCATGGCCTCAAACCCGAGCGGCCCCTGTGCGAACGTTATCGTTTTCGCCTCATCAACGTCTAATTCTCCAAATCTCACTGATTGTATCTTCACTTTTCTTCACTCCCTTCTTATAAATAATCTAGCAATGTCGGCATGATGATTTTCGCTCCTGCCTGAATGCACGCTTGATACGCAGCCGTTTCGCGGCTTAAATCCGAGGTTACCTTAACCAGATCCACATCCCATATCGACGCCATCAACTCTTCTCGCTTGATCGACATGTCCGTCATCATGCTTTTTCGGTTATCCGCATTTTGAGTGAGAATGGCCACTCGTCCTTGATATTTCAGTACATTTTGATACGCCGTATTAATGTCTACGGCCTCCGAGGTTATGTCCCCACCCACCTTCATTTTTTTGCTCAGCGTGACCATCGTATCCATTAACCCCGCGCTGGTGTCCGTCTGAGGCCCCACAATGGTTCCGGTATTATCGATCAAACCCAAATGCTCTAATACGCCCCCAGCGGCCCCGTCTGACAGCACCATCTGTCCATCTTTGCCCACATAATTTGATACGATCTTGAGTCGAGCACCTTGAGGCGTATCTTTGATATAGGCACGGGCTTCTACGCCTGAATGATTGATCGCATCCGCAACCCCCTGCAACGTCACATCACCGGTTCCCGTTCCTACGGTAATATTAAATACCGTGTCGGTTCCGACTTTAATAGAAAAAGCATTGGAGGTCAGGCCGGCGATCTTAGCCGTTGTTGAGCCCATTCCTTGATTGCCTAACACGGAATGGGTCGAAAAGAGATCGTTGCCACTCACACTCAGATCAATGGTTTCGGTGTCGGTTACCTGTGCCTTTAAGGTATCGTCGGTGCCCGAATATTTGATCCGCCCATCGGCCAATAGCTCGAAGGGTTTGGTCGCCGTATTATAGCCGCCAAAGATATATCGGCCGTTATAGCTTTGATTTGCTAGATCGATAACATTCCCAAGCAAGGTGTCCATGTTGGTCGACATTAAGTCATTATTGATCGACTGAACGGCAGAGTTTTGATACTGTTTAGTCAGCTGCTGAACACTTTGCATCCGAGTGACCAGCTCAGAAAGGGTCGAATCGGCCATATTCAAGCAGGGCGTTAAATTGTCTAAATTAGCGGCATACTGCGTATCCTTATTCATCTGTTCTTGAAGCCGAAATACTCGGCCCATATCGGCCGGGTTGTCTGATGCTTTTTGGAACTTCTTCCCCGAACTCAATTGAAGTTGAAGATCCGAAACCTGAGCCAAATTCCCTTGCATCCCTGCAAGCACTTGATCCGCCACAACATTATTCGTTATTCGCATCGTTTACCCTCCTTTACCTAAGGATCGCCATCAGATCATCTAATGTTCGTTGGACCGTCGTAATATATTTAGCGGCCGCCCCATAAGCATGCTCGAACTTGATCATGTCCGACATCTCTTCATCGATCGAAACCCCCGAAACCGAGGCGATCTGTTTATCAACTTGAGCCACCATGGCCTTGTTCGTGTCCACTTTGGTATTGGCTTCCGCTGTTGCCGTCCCTAAGTTAATGATCAGATTCTGATAGAAATCATCGACCGACGTTGAACCGGAGTTGAGCGAGCCTTGTGTACGGATATTGGCGATCGCAGACGCTGTCTCTCCGTTGCCTGACATATCGACATTTTTACTTGAGGCAGCGATCTTAGAGGGGTCGTAGACCAGCTCAGCATTCACGGACATGTCCGACGCATTGGTTCCCACAAAGAAATTAAAACCCGTTTCTCCCTGAAGCCCAAAACCCGCTCGATGCACGGCATTGACTTGACTCATTAAGCTTGTTGCGAGCGAATCCAATCCATCGATATACCCTTGAACTTTCACATCTCGACTTTGTATCAAACCGAACAATTCGCCACCCGTTACAGCAACGGACTTTCCACTTTCGGACCACACCACTTTATTGAAACTATGGTTAGTGGGATCTGTTTTGGCTTCCAAATGAGCGGTATCAATATGTGAAACGAGGAACCCCCCGCCAATGGCGATCGTCGTCGAGCCGGTGGGGTCCTGATAATATTCGATATTAACAAGCCCCGCGAGCTGCCCCACTAACTGATTGCGTTTATCCAAGAGATCATTGGCATCACCCGAGGCTTGTGACTTAACAATTTGGCCGTTCAAGGTTGCGATCTGGTCGGCGAGATCGTTGATGGTCTGAACCTTGGCGACGATATCCTTATCATTGTTGGCTTGAAGATCGGTTAGCCCCTGTCGAGTGGTGCTTAATTGATTGGCGAGCAATTGTCCCTGAGAGATCAGCGTCGACCGTGCCCCTGAGCTACTGGGATCGGGTGACGCGACCGACTGCCACGCATTCCAATAGCTATTCAGGCCCGCGGCGATGCCGGTATCAGAGGGTTCATTAAACGTACTCCCCATAATGCCTAAGCTCTGCGAGGATTGACTCCATTCACCCGCTGTTCGGGCTAAGTCTCGCTTCTCTGTATCCAGAAACTCATCACGGATCCGCTCGATCTGAGAGACCTTCACCCCAGACCCCAAGGAGGCCATGGGCTTGTTTCGGCTAAGAACTTGGATCGTCGTCGGGTCGGTGGTTTGCAGAACCACTCGCTCACGGCTATAACCCGCCGTATTGACGTTGGCGATATTGTTACCGATCACATCCATCGCATACTTATGAGCGATCAATGCGCGCGTCCCGATCTCTAGACCATTTGATATCACGTCATTCTCTCCTTATGCCACGACGCTCATGAGGGTTTGATGTTCCCCCAGAACCTGGCTGTATCCTCGTTGGCAATATGTTTGTTGAGGGGCACTAGTTAATTCGATCATTTTCTTCACCATATACGAGACATAGCGCATCGATTGGTCGAGCAACCCCTGATTAATGATGTTTTTCTTTTGGATATTTTTCGCTAAGGTTTCGAGTTGTTGTTGAGCAAGCGTTAAGGGATCTCGGAATGAAATGGGCGCCCACGCAATGAGTTCATTCACCGTTATCTGATCAGGGCGTTCCCCCAGAACGATCTGCTTGAGTAGATGAAAATAGTCATCTCGTAATTGGTGAAGTTCTTGATTGATCTGCTCTTTTCGAGCGGTAATTTCGATGAGTTTTTCGACTTTGTGATAGATGAGGATTTGATTTTCGGATGCAAGAAGACCATCGAGGCGTTGATACGCATCGACTTGGCGAAGGAGATTACCTTTAAGTAAGTCCCATGTTAGTATCCCCTCTTGCTTCACTTTGCACCAACCTATTCGCTATTATTTTGGGGTCAGGGGTATAATGCCCTGACTCGATCTCTCGCTTCAACCGTTTTACTTTTTCCACATTGGCTTCAAACGTCTTGTCGCTGAGGGCTAAACTGAGTGCCCGAGTGTTCTCTTGGATGACTGATTTCTCATCCCCACTCCTTTCGCTAACATTTCGTTCTTCGCGTTTTTGGCTGCTTCGCTGGACTTTGCGGATCTCTTCGTAACCCGCTGGATCTATACGCATCATTTAAGTTCTCCTTCTGAATCGGTTATGCACTTACCTATTATGCATTATCGGTTCAAAATTGAAAAACTTTAATTCCAGTTCAGCTCCATCCCTCCTTTATATTGCTGATTGAGCAACGCTTTATTGACCGATGCCGAACCATTCTTTTCCATGGCTTTCACAATCTGTTTGGAATAGCCAAACCCACCGGATTGAACAATCTGTTGAGCCATTTGCTCATCGAGCATATCGTAGTAAATATCGGACGCAAATTTATTCCCCCCGAGCAGCTCATCCTTGGGAATGGTCTTGCGCATCTCACGGATCATTTGATGCACAAAATATCCTTCTAACTCATCCGCCGCTTTTTTACGCTTCTGTACCTCAAGGAGTGCGGCTTTGTCGGTTGTTGTTGAAATATTTTGAACGACAGGCATCAGATGATCTCCATTTTTGCTTTGATCGCGCCGGCTTCTTTCATCAATTGAAGGATCATGATCGTGTTTTGTGGCCCCACATTAAGGCCATTCAACACTTTGACGAGGTCTTGGATCGTGGTTTCAGCGGCAACCGTTTTAAAGTCGTTTTGACGGCCAGACGCTTGATTGTCGACATTGATCACAGAACCTTGAACAAGCGAGGTCTGACCCTGGCTAAACGGCGTGGGTTGTGAGACCTCATTGGCATTCTTGATCGAGACGTTAAGCCCTTCATACGCCACCACGACCGGTGCGATGCGAATCGGCCCGCCCATCACGATCGAGCCCGTTTTCTCATTAAGAACGATCTTGGCGATCTCATTCGTTTCGACGTTAAGGCCTTCGATCTGAGCGATAAAGGCGACCACATCCGACTTATAATTCTCCGGCACGGTCACTTGGAATCGCGAACCATTCACCACCTTGACCGAGACATCCTTCATCTTTTTTACAATAGCGCGATGAATGTTATCGATCGTACCAAAATCGTCTTGGTCTAAGACCCATGTCAACACACCCGACTGGTCTAGCTCGGTTTGGATCGATCGTTCAACCGACGCCCCATTAGGGATACGCCCAGATGTTGCATGATTCTTGGATTGCTGACTGCCTTTGCTATCGACCGAAAAACCGCCGAGCGAAACAGCGCCTTGCGCGACGCCATAGACCTTGCCGTTGGCCCCTTTAAGCGGCGTCATCAACAGAACACCACCCCTCAGACTCTTGGCTTTCGCGATCGAACTGACGTCGACATCGAGGGGGTCGCCGGTTACATTAAAGGGACCGATCTTGGCCGTCACCATCACCGCGGCGACATTGTTCGCATTTAAACTTTGAGGGTCGATCTGAACACCAAAATTGGCGAGCATATTTGAGATCCCCTGAAGGGTCGCTTTGTTGCTCGTCCCATCGCCTGTCCCCGCCAACCCGACAACAAGGCCATAGCCGATCAATTGATTGTCTCGAACGGTTTCGAGGCGACTGATATCCTTAATGCGCGTGGTCATCACGGCCATGGACATCGACAAGATCATCAATAAAAGAATGGATTTTTTCATATTGGCCTCAAAAGATCATGTTAAATATTTTATTGATAAAACTGGGCTCATCATTATTGCGAAGTTCGCCGTCTTGGCTAAAGTTGATGCGTGCATCGGCTAAGGCCGACGAGTAGACGGTGTTGCCGGGCATAATGCTCTCTGGACGAACCACCCCACTAATCTCGATGGTCTTTTTGTCCCCATTGATATTGGTTATTTTGTCGCCGTAGACCACCAGCTCGCCATTCTCGGCGATCGAACGAACTTTCACGGTCACCTCGGCCTTCAACTCACCGGCAGAGGTCTGCTCGCCCGTCGCTTTGTACGTGCTTGAATTCCCGAAGGAGGTCTCTGTATTCAAAAAGTTCGCAAAGCCTGTCCCTGGACCAAACCCGATGTGATTGGCATTGTCCATTGTGTTCCCATTACTTTGCTTAGATGAAATGGTTTCAATCACTAAGACCGTCAAACTATCCCCCACCTGTTTGGCGCGATGGTCGTCGAACAAACCATATCGTTCACCTTGCCATAGCGATTCGGCAAAGACCGAAGAAAGAAGGCAGATCGCGATGATGATGTTTTTCATAAAGCCCTTTCCGCCCGAACCGTGGTGGCGTTCTCGACAATGGCTTTCATGTCCGTTTTATTGCCCTTAACGGTAATGGTGTCGCCGACTTTGCCATCTTGTAGCGCCGTGACGGGTAAGCTGACTTCGATCGTGCCTTTGGTTACCACTAACGTCACCGTTTGACCTTTTACAATGTCTGGGATCGGTTCGAATTGATCTTGCGAAAGGATGTCGCCCTTTTTGATATAGTTTTTGGTTCGTTTACCCAGCAATTCACTTTTCTGATGAAGCGGCGTTTTACCTACAGCCAGTGTTGAGGTCACCTCTCGTTCTGCTTGTACCACCTCAATATCGGCGACGGTTGATAATCGATCGATTGAGCGGCCACTCACCAACACCTTATCAAACCCGTTAACCACGACTTGAACAGGCAACTGGAATGATCGACCCTTCTCGGTCCATTCCACGGGAACCACGATCAAACCGAACGGCTTTTCAGGAACCAAAATATGAAGGGATGTTGCGCCATCGGGCCAATGAGCCGAACTCGGCAAAGGACGAAAGGTCATCTCTATGCGATCAACCCCGCGCCCGATCGTCGCCTGAATAGCCCCTTGCACCTGCCCCTTTAACGCCTCAACGCTAAGCGGTTCAGCCCACAAGAGGCTAATCAAGCTCAACAACAATACCCCCACCCGTACGAACATGTTTATCTCCTCAAGTTATTCGTCATCGACATTAATTCATCTGAACTTTGGATCGCTTTTGAATTGATTTCATAGGCACGTTGGGCCATGATCATCTTGATCATTTCTTCGGCAATATCGACGTTCGATGCTTCTAGATACCCCTGCGACAAGGTTCCCGCCCCATTGGATCCCGGTGTCTCTAGAATGGGGTCGCCCGATGCCGCACTTTGTAGGACCATGTTTCGGCCCACATTCTCAAGCCCTGACGGGTTGGCGAACATCGCGATCTGAAGCTGACCGATCTCTTGGGTTGTGGTTTGTCCGGGACGACTAACGGTAACTTTGCCATCTGCACTGACGAACAACGCTTTCGTATCAGCCGGTGCCTGAACTGAGGGGATCAAGAGATACCCATCCGAGGTCGTTAAATAGCCATCCGAATTCTTCTTAAAGTTTCCGGCGCGGGTATATCCGATATCGCCCCCAGGCATTTGGACCTGAAAGAATCCATCCCCTTCGATCGCCATATCCAGATCATTATTGGTTTGATTGATGTTCCCTTCGGTGTAAATTTTGGGAACCCCAACACTTCGCACACCCAGACCGACTTGAACCCCTGTGGAGGCATCAACTTTGCCGTCAAAGCCTACACTCGGCGAGGTGACTTTTTGATACATCAAGTCTTCGAAATCGGCACGGCTTTTCTTGTAGCCGACGGTATTAACGTTTGCCAGATTATTGGAGATAACATCGATATTGAGCTGTTGGGCCATCATACCCGATGCAGCGATCCACATTGAACGAGACATGGTTTCTCCCCCCTTATTACGACGCGATTTGCGAGATCATTTTCGCCGTCGACTCATCTTGATACTGAATAATTTTCTGCTGACTCTCATACGAACGCATGATCTCCATCATCGACAACATCTCGATCATCGAGCCCAACGAACTCACGTTCGATTCTTCTAAATACTGTTGATGAACCGTTGCTTTTGAGGGGATCTCTACGGCGCCCTCTTTGGCTAAAAACAAGGTCGAACCGGTTTTATCCAAAAGATAGGGTTGATTAAAGGTCGCTAAAGCAAGTTTCCCCTGCACGTCACCGCTAACATCATAAATTGTCCCTTTTGTATCGATCGAAATATCGGTCGTTTTCAACACAATAGGCCCCGACTCACCCATGACGAGATTATCGCCAATGACGAGTTGTTTATTCGCGTTTAGACTCAATAGACCTTTGCGGGTATATGCTGTTTCACCGGTAGGGGTCGCCACTTTTATAAAGCCATCCCCTTCGATCGCGACATTCATTTTGTCGCCCGAAAACTTAAAGTTACCCGCACTGTAGTCGGTCACTTGAACCACATCACGAGGCACATCAGGGGATTGGAGGTTGTTAATTGTGCGGGAAACCGCATCTTTAAACGAGCTGCTATAGGCGGCGTCTTTTTTATAACCCGGCGTGCTGATATTGGCTAAATTATTGGCGACATAGTTCATGCGCTGCTGCGCAGAATCCATTGCTTTCGCTGCAATCACCAGGGATTGTCGCATCATTGCCTCTTTCTATACCCTACGAACGGACTTTCGGTTGTGCAACACAGCACCGAAAAGCTATTCGTTATGAGTATCTATATTTTTCTTTTGGGGAAGAACCAGCGATTGCTGATTCATTTTGCTTCCGACAAGCGGTCCTGCAATATTCTCCCCACCCCATACGCTCTATATTAGTTATACTGGTAAAAACAAGGATGTCAAGGGCAAGTCTTTTCCAATGCAGAATGAGCCTGAAACGGGGTTCGATTTCCAATGTGAAATGAGCCCAAGGGGAGAATGAGATGACATAATCGTAGGATGAACATAATCATGAACGATGAAGCAATAAAAACAATAGACACTG
>CAIWAN010000060.1 GCA_903910705.1 uncultured Candidatus Marinamargulisbacteria bacterium | reverse complement strand
TTCTAAGCCCTTCGAAGTTACTGTACGTTTTTAAAGGAACTTCCCCAAGCGACTGACCGTCTCGAAACCCAGCCGCCTTCGCACAGTCGTGCTCGGCGACCTTCTCTTTCCGTGGACGACCGGCTTCCCGTTTTCTGACACGGCCCTGTGTCACGAAAGATCGCGCCGCAGACCTGCATTTCAACAAGCCGCCAGCAACCAGACAACTTCCCGCCAAGGAGTGCCCGCCCTGAGTTGAGTTGAGAAACACCTTGATTGCTGTTATTTATTCCTTTGTTTGCAAAGGATAGCTATAATCCCTCTTAATGAAAGAGGTGTATTAATGACATCTGAAATCCTAATAATGAATAAGGAAGCGGTGGCCCTTGCCGCTGACAGTGCTGCGACTGTTCAATTATATGGAACCGACCAAAAGAAAATTTTTACTTCATCAAATAAAATATTTCAATTATCCAAAAACGCTCCGGTTGCAATTATGGTTTACCAGAATTCATCTTTAATGGGGATTCCGTGGGAAACGATTGTAAAAATGTATCGAGAACATTTAAAAGAGCAAACCTACCCAGCATTGAAAGATTATGTGGATAATTTTTTCCAATTTGTGAGCGGATTTATTAATGAGAAGATGCAAGTTGATTTTTTCGCACCAATAATTAGGGGACTGTTTCAGGAGATCGCACAAGGCATACAGGTAAAAGCAAACGAGATAATTGGAACTGAAGGTGGTATTGACGAAGAAAGAGTGAAAATGATTCTAAAAAGTACGATAAATAATTATTTTAATTTATTTGAAAAATGCGAACTATTTCCAGCTTTTTTAAATGATGAGGAAGGAATTTTTGGCATATATAGGAGTGTTTGGGAGCCATTAATTATTAATGAGTTTCAGAGTTTAACTTTAGATGAGGAAGACTCAAAACATCTATTATTAATTGCTACATTTTGGTTGACTCGAAATATTAATAGGGACGACTACTCTGGAGTCGTTATAACCGGCTTTGGAGAGCAAGAGCTTTTTCCCTCAGCACATTCTTTTTTATTTCAACGAGTTCTTTTGGGAAAGCTTGTTTTTCAGGAAGAGTCAAAGTTATGGATTGATTACTCTAATCAATCCTGTGTAAAACCTTTTGCCCAATCCGAGATGACGCATGCATTCATGACTGGAATTACAACTAATTTTGAAAATCAAATCATGCAAAGTTTTGCTAATATCATTGAGAATAAATGCAACAAGATTATACAAAAAAATGAAGAAATAAAGTCGAATACACAACCACAAATGCAAGAGTTTATTGAAGGAATTAAACTAGAGTCCATTAATGATTGGCAGAATCAAATTGGATATTTAAAACACGCAATGAGTATTGCCCCTGCAATCAAAATTGTTGAATACTTACCTAAAGACGAGTTGGCTCTCATGGCCGAAACACTTGTAAACTTAAATTCATTCAAAAAAAGGATATCGTTAGATGCAGAAACAATTGGTGGTCCAATTGATGTTGCCGTTATATCAAAAAAAGACGGATTAATCTGGATTAGAAGGAAGCATTATTTTGACCCAAGTTTAAACAGTCAATATAAGGGGCAATGTAGTAAATAGTCATGAATAATAAAAATAGCCTTGTCTTTAAAAATGTTGATGATTTTAACCGGCATTATTTCCCCAACTTCTATACCAATGTAAATAAGTCTGTTAAAGCTTTTGAGACCTCTCTTCTCAATTCCCAACGAATGAATTCAAACTTGCAAGACCTGCCACCGGCTAAGAATCAAATTTAATAATCTGTATCAGTGCGGTAGCTATTTCAAAGAGACTCATACTCAACGGCATACCCCTCATCCAGTAATTCTTGGTTCAGAAACTTTCCATTCTGAATGAGCTTGGCAAGGTCCGCTTCATTCTTGTCATAAAAGATATCAGCTAGATATCGAGTAAACTTGTCGCGCCAGTATGTTTTGACTGCGATAAACTTACACTCACTTAGACAAGCAGCAGCATGGTCTTTGGCTGTTTTCCCTTCAGGAGTTACGATCTCGGCTGAATTAACGCCGCGAAACCGTAGCTTCTGAGTAGTCCAAGTATTATATCCCAAATCAATATCCACCCAGATAGTGTCGCCATCAAGCACCTCAAGTAGAGTGGCTCTGTAAGTGTA
The DNA here is from genome assembly GCA_903910705.1 of uncultured Candidatus Marinamargulisbacteria bacterium. Lineage (GTDB taxonomy): Bacteria > Margulisbacteria > Riflemargulisbacteria > GWF2-35-9 > GWF2-35-9 > CAIWAN01. The sequence goes on along the minus strand of CAIWAN010000060.1, from coordinate 3,340 downwards.
ATGAGGAACCGAACCAAGCTCTACACGGGATTCACCTTTTGTTTTGGTGGGGGTATCAATAAAGAAATTAAATCCCAAGTCAATCATATCTCTACCCTGAACTATCTTTGCCTCAAAAACATAGGGCGCAGTCCGTTCAACCTCTAGGATTAAGTCGGAGACTTTATCTGAATGTGCCTCCGAATGATGAATAAGTTCTTTGAGTTCGACAACGGTAAGATGCTTCTCGATAACTTGTTTTATAAGTGCTTGTCTAGCTGATTCGTCAGTGATAGAAAGCAATATGCGCATGTGTGTCCATGTCAATTCTTGACTCGAGTCAAGAATCTTTGGGTACTCTTCAAAAAAAGTCACGCTCCGATAGAGTGTTGTGACATCGATACTTAAATGTTCAGAGAGTAATGGAAACAGTGTCTTGCCATAGTCAGCACGTTTTTTGTTTTTTAGCAGATGTTTCTTTATATGCTTACCGATTTTCCAGTATGTAACCAGTTTGCCTTGCTCGATTTCAGTACGAATAGTCTCAATAAGGGTTTGTTCTTCGTCGGTGGCATTCTTGCTCACTTGGGTAAGCTGGGGCATTGTTTTAGTATAAGCGACTTGTCTGTCGTCGTCCAATAACGTGGGCTTTGAGAGGTGTTATAAATAGCCCACGCAACACGTATTTAATCGCTTAAGCTAATTTGGCATCGGACAGCAATATCTTGGTAAAGGATTCTTTGGAAGTATATGGTTTAATAATATTCGTTGAGTTCTTGGCCACCGAAGTTAAAGTGTTGAGATGTGAGTTGCCAATGTTGAAAAGAATGCCTTGTTCGCTCTTATTAATAATTGAAACCGGAGGGCATAGTTTAATATCATTTTGTTTCATAAATTCATGGTTGCCTTTGACTTCATTGAACAAAACAAAGGTCGAATGTCCAAGTTGAGGGGAAGACGGCGCCTTTTCTGGCTCGTTTACAAAATCTCCCATTCGTTCTGTCCCATGCATAAATCTATGAAGGATTGTCTTGATTGCTTCCTCACTAAGATCGACACCAATCCACTGCCGCCCAAGTTTCGAAGCAGTTGCAAGAGTGGTTCCTGAACCTGCGAAGCAATCCATAACAAGATCGCCTGGATTTGATGATGCCTCAATGATCCTTGTTAATAAAGCTGGATTTTTTTCAGTGGGATAACCAGTTATATGGATGTTCTGATTGTGAGCATCACGCATATCCATCCAAATATCTTGAATAGGTATTCCAGCGCTGCTCTCAAAATATATTTTTCTTCGAGGATTTCCAGTCGAAGACCAATAGATTTCGCCCCGTGCGTCCATTTCATCTAATTTAGACGGCAAATATTGCCAATGTTTGCCAGGAGGAGGAAGTTTGCCTCGCCACTCCTTCCCTGTCTCGCCATTGCGAACACCTGGCGCATGAATTGGTACTTTTTTATAGCGTCTTCCGTCAACATCGATATATTGGTACTCTTTTATTGCTTTGGCTTCATCCCACACTTCGACCGGACGATTCCATATATATGTATCACTCTTAGTGTAAAACAAGATGTAATCAGCAACGTTTCCATAGGTCTTACGGGTATAATTCTTGGGATTGCATTTTTTCCGGGTTATACAATTCCTGAAGTTTTTGCTGCCAAAAATTTCATCCAGAATGACACGAAAGTGAAAAATCATTCGTTCATCAAGATGCAGGTAGAGGGCTCCATCATCGGCCAGAAGGCGGTGAATTAGAATAAGACGTTCGCGCAATGCTTCTACGAAAGCGGGGCCTACAAGATGATCGTCATATGCATGTTTTTGTTTTCGAGATTCAAATGAAGCCGCAGTGGAGAAGGGAGGATCAATATATACCAATTTGACCTTACCGCAAACGCTATTATCCTCAAGAAGTGAAGCCAAAACCCCCAAATTATCTGCATGATATAACCGATTTTTTCCCTTGGGATAGTCCTTGCTCAGTTCATATTTTCCCGTAGGAGTTGAAAGGATTTCGTCAACAGATTTTTTTTCAGAATATTCTAAGTGGAATCCGTGAGCATTGGTATTCTTAAGATGCTGAGATCGAACCTTATTGGATGGAACAGGAACGGCCATGTTACGATCTAAGCCATTCGGAAGTAATTCGGTCTGGCACCATTCGCAAGGTAGCAACCTTTACTCGACCGGGCCACTGGTCTTCAATATATGAATAGTCATTCCACATAGAGCCAAGTAGTAATCCTGGCCCATCATTCACATATATGACCTTGATATGGGATAATCCATGACTATCAGCATAGCCAATTATTTCTTGAGCAACTTCGCGATACTGCCCCGTTCTATCGTCTTCCTGAGCTCCACCACGGTCAGAGTCATATCGTGCTAAACCGATGGCTAAAACTTCATTCCCCTCACAAATAACAAAATCTACAGGGCGATCTGGTTTTGGATAGTCCTTGAAAATTGTTCCTAAAAGAACATCCTTGCCTGCACGCTCGGGGCCAGTGAATATTAGCCCAATGTGTTGAGCGCGAAGAACATCAAAAAGTCGCTCAGTTAGGTCGTACCCTTTTTTCCCTCGATCCTTGTATTCCCAGAGGATTGCACAGAGAGTCTCATCAGGCATAGGGCGAGAATTGTATTTCTGCTGAACTTCAACTATATTTCTGAATGAGTCCCCAAACTGCGCACAAATTTTGGCTGCGTCTACCTTTCGCTTGAGCATCTCCACTGGTGTCTGTGGGCTGACATATTTCTTGAACACTCTGCAAAGCTGGGTCCGAATCCACTGATTCTTTGTATCCATGATGGAGGCAAAGAAATTTGTAGATGAATGCGATGATTGAAGCAACAATCCGAACTCAATCAACACTGGCTCGTAGAGTCTACAAGCATCTGGGAGGATATCTGGGTAAAACTCGCCTGACGCTAGGGTAATCCAAGCCTCAGCTTCATTTTTATAATCTCTAAATTGTCTTTCGTCTGGCATTATTTCGTGATCCTAAATTATAGGCTAAATATATTTATCTTGAGGCTTATCTTCGTAATTTAATACTAGCACAATATTAATGATTTTGAAAAATTATCCTTTATACATCAATGCCACTCAACTCAACTCAGGGCGGGCACTCCTCTTGGCGGGGGGTTGTCTGGTTGCTGGCAGCTTTGCTGGAATGCAGGTCTGCGAAGCGCCTCTTTGCGCTGAGCAGGGCGGTGTCAGAAAACGGGAAGCCGGTCGTCCACGGAAAGAGAAGGTCGCCGAGCACGACTGTGCGAAGGCGGCTGGGTTTCGAGACGGTCAGTCGCTTGGGGAAGTTCCTTTAAAAACGTACAGTAACTTCGAAGGGCTTAGAA
>CAIWAN010000059.1 GCA_903910705.1 uncultured Candidatus Marinamargulisbacteria bacterium | reverse complement strand
TTTGAACCCAATTTTGAACAAAGCAATAAACAAAACAGGTCCTTTGCAAACAATTTTTTAATAAATTTACTCATGAAAGCAATGCGGGAACTGTCGCAACAGAGTTTAAGTAACTTACCGCAACTGCCCCTCGATAACCCGTAACATGCGGTCTAAGGCGTCGAAAATTTGCAGTAATGCTTAGTTTTGAGATAAGATAGACCCATCATGAAACATCTTCGCCTTTATTTGGATACCTCTGTAATCGGTGGATACTTTGATGATGAGTTCTCAGAATTCTCTCAATTACTTATTCGACAATGCAGGTCAGGAAAGTTTACCACCTTAATTTCTCCTGTATTAATTGAGGAACTAGAAAAAGCTCCGGTATGGATTCAAGATGTTTTACAGTCGATTCCGGTTGAATATTCCGAAAGACTTGCGTTTCATCCTTCAATAAAAACTCTTGCTGAGAAGTATCTCAGTAGAAAAGTATTACCCAAGAAAAGCGACGTAGATGCCTTGCATATTGCCTATGCTACTTATTTCGGTGCGAATATCTTAGTGAGTTGGAACTTTAAACATATCGTAAACTTTCATCGCATTCATCTTATTCACGCTGTAAACATTGAGAATCACTATCAACCTATTGATATTTTTAGCCCAAGGGAGGTATTAGGATGTTAACCCATCACATTAACTGCATTCAATTAAAACAAAAGATTCAAGAAGAGCTACATCTTCAAACTTCTGGGAATATTGACAAGCTCATTGAGCTTAATGAAAAAACGATTCGAACCTCTAAACTCTGGAAACATTTTACCCCAACTGCCCCTCGATAACCCGAAGCATTCGGTCTAGGGCGTCGGGAAGTTCACCAAAACGGTCGGCGCATTCTTGGCGAAGGAGAATCGCCGCGTCTTTGGTTTTGATATCCGCGATGCGTTTATAGACGGCCAAACGAATAATCATATCAGGAATATATTCTTCGGGGATGAACGACTCTGTCCGCGTCGAGAGCTGGAATTGCGGCCGTTCGTGGCTTGGGCCGCCCTTTTCTACGGCAATGGCTTCGTTAAGCAGATGCATGTACAGCTCAAACCCAACGGCCTCCATGTAGCCACTTTGCTCGGTGCCTAAAATATTGCCGATACCCCGAATCTCGAGGTCTCGCAAAGCGATATCATACCCCGAGCCCAGTGTCGCGAATTGGATGAGGGCATCAAAACGAGCCTGAACCTCGCCACGCAAAATACTGAGGTTATGATACATCAAATAACAATACGACTGCGTTTGGTCTCGTCCGACCCGACCTCGTAATTGATGCAACTGCGCCAAGCCAAACCGGTCGGCTTGGTCGATGAAAATAGTGTGGACATTCGGGATATCGATGCCGTTCTCGATAATCGTTGTCGCGAGCAGGACGGGGAACTTGTTGTCGTAAAAATCGACCATCATGGCCTCTAGTTCATGCGCGTGCATTTGCCCATGTCCGGCCCGAACATCGAGGTTGGGCATGACACTCTTTAATTGATGCTGTAAATGGAGCATATCGTTGACGCGATTATGGAGGAAGAAGACCTGCCCCCCTCTGGCGATCTCAAGTTGCACCTTTTCACGGATAAACTCGAGGTCGAAGGGCTGCACTTCGGTGATGACCGAGAGGCGTTTGCGTGGCGGCGTATTGATAACAGAAATATCGCGAATCCCCGAAATGGAGAGGTATAACGTCCGCGGCAAGGGCGTTGCCGAGAGGGTCAGCACATCGACATTCAGTCGTAATTGTTTGATCTTTTCCTTGGCCATGACGCCGAACTGTTGCTCTTCGTCGATAATGAGCAGGCCGAGATCCGCAAACGTGACATCCGGCTGAAGCAACCGATGCGTCCCGATGAGGATATCGATCCGCCCCGAGGCCAAGCGCTCCAGTATGAGGCGTTGCTCTTTGCGGGTCTTGAAACGATTGATGAATTCGACGGTAACCCCTAGCGATTCGAGGCGCTGCGAGAGTACCCGATGATGTTGGCGTGTCAACAACGTCGTCGGGGCGAGGATGGCGACTTGCTTATGGCTTACCACGGCTTTGAGTGCGGCTCGGATGGCCACTTCGGTTTTACCAAAACCCACATCCCCACAGACCAGACGATCCATGGGCTTGATGGATTCCATGTCCGCAGTAACGGCATCGATAGCGCGTTGTTGGTCGACGGTCGGCTCGAAGGGGAAGCTGCGCTCCAGTTCGAGATCGACTTCACTCGCCTCTTGGAAAGCAAACCCTGTCCGAACGGCTCGGGTTTTGTAAAGGGTCAGGAGATCCTTCGCGACATTTTTGACGGCTTTTTTGACGCGCTTTTGAACCTTTTGCCACCCCTCGTCTCGAAGCGAGTTGATGACCGGATTGGCGGTTCCGGTGTATTTGTAAATACGGGTGAGTTGCTCGATGGGGACAAAGATCCGGTCGTTATGCTGATATTCGACAACGGCGTACTCCCCTTCAAAATCCTGCAGTTTCAGTCGTTCGAGGCCCAAATATCGCCCCACCCCATGATGGATATGAACCACCGCATCGCCTTCCTTTAGCTCAAAAAGGAGCTCGTGCGGGATGACATGGTTTTGGCGAAGGCGTTCATCATCTACGGCGTCGACCTCTAGGTCATCAAGGGTCGACAAGGAACGCTGGGTGTTGGGCTCGAAGGAGCGAATGTCCTCTAGGTCGTCATCAAAGAACTCCAATCGAATGGGCAAATTTTGATGGGTCGGGAAAATATCAATGATAGAGCCGCGCACTGAGAAATCACCGGCGTTCAGCACCAACGGGACGCGGTGATAGCCTAGCGCCACGAGGTCGTCAGGGATCTGATTGTAGTTGTAGGCGGTTTTTCGTTGATAGCGGAGCATCGAGGGTATAATATAACATAAGGACGGCAAACTTGATGTCACATTCTGAACATGATATATTCCTTTCAATAATGAAGACCGAGTATCAATGACTCCCCACAACCACCCCTCTCACACCCATCGGCATCATCATGGCCATGGAAGCGAAGCAAAACTAGTCTTTTCGATCTTTCTTAATCTCATGATCTCTATTACCGAGATCGTCGGGGGCATTTTGTCCGGCAGCGTGGCGCTCTTATCCGATGCCTTACACAATCAAAGCGATACCTTTTCTTTGGTCGCCAGCTTTGTTGGGGTCCGACTCGCTAAAAAGGGAAAAACAGAATCGATGACCTTTGGCTACAAACGGGCTGAGATTTTAATTGCCCTGCTTAACTCGTCGATACTCCTTGTCACCTCATTGTATCTTTTCAAGGAAGCTTTTTTTCGTTTTATTCATCCGGTCAGCATAAACGGCCCTTTGATGATTGGCGTAGCGTTAGTCGGGTTGGTCGCTAACCTTTCGAGTGTTCTTCTCTTGCGTGAAGAGGCTGCCCACAGTCTCAATATTCGGTCTGCTTACGTCCACCTGATTATGGACACGCTGTCCTCGGTTGCGGTTGTCATCGGTGCGATGCTGGTTATGCTTTTCAAGGTTTATTGGATAGACGGATTGTTCTCCATTCTGATTAGCGCCTATGTTCTTTGGGGTGGGTACAAGGTTCTCTGGGAAGCGATTGGCATCCTGATGCATAATGTCCCCAAATCGATCGATCTCTCCCAGATCAAAAACGATATTTTAGCGATACAGGGGGTCAAGGATATTCATCATATCCACGTCTGGAACCTTACCGACAAAGATGTTCACTTTGAGGCCCATGTCAATGTTGCAGAGACCGCAACGATGAAAGAGACAAATCACATCCTTTGTAACGTGCAAAAACTTCTTAAAGAAAAACATCACATCACCCATACAACAACCCAGATCGAGAGCGGATTATGTGTGGGGGCATCGCTTACGCCGAGACCTGAATAATTTGAATCCCTACTTACCGCTACCCAAATCCTAACCGAAGCAACTCCAACATAGGGTGATAGTCGGCATTAATAACCGCCGCTTCACTGGCTTTGATGTAGGCATCCTTGAAGTTCTCGTCTCCATCAGGATACCGTATTCGCCCCTGTCCATTTTTGAGGCATAGAAGGTCACAAAATAAACGAATAGTTCGACCGTTTCCTTCTCGAAAAGGATGAATGGCTATCAATTCACACTTGAAGTAGGCCAACTTTTCAAGGCTAAATTGCTTCAAATAGTCCTCTTGCTTAATCTGTCTGTCAAATTTCTCCATCAGTTTTGGAATATACTGAGGCATTGCAAACGTACTATGTCCTTTCTTGATGGCTACCGTTCGGTATTGACCAGCCCAGACATACATTTCCCCTAGAAATACTTGATGAATATCTTTTAATAGCTTGGAGTCAAAGGATATGCGGGCTTCAACGTCCTCATAAAAACATTGAATAGTTCGATCTAGCGCTAAGTATTCAAATTCGTCTAAGAGGTCTTCATTTTGGATGTTTAAGCGATTAACAAGGATTTCTGAGTTTGGATAATATTGATTCTCTGGGTGAACACCCGAAACCGAATATCGGTCAGTGACCATACACTTTATTAAAAATCTTTTTGGCTTCTCTCTGTATTTCGAGCGATGCGACCTTGTATCCCTCTATAAACGAGGATGCTGCCGCGATTTTGGATGCTTCTTCTTTGGTGATTTTCATATTTTCAATTATACGAGCAAATATCCTTGTTTTCAACCAGCTAGGCTGATAGTGTCACGAGAGGAGTCTTACGCCGAGACCTGAATAATATCGCTGAAGTTTGTGGTATATCGGGGCGAAAGATGGGTCTGGTTCATCTTCCATGTCCGCTTGAAATCTTGGCAGGCTAGTTTTATCACCAAACGGCCTTCTTTGTGATTGATACGGTCTATCGCCTTCATCAAGGGCACATGTTTGGGGTTTGAGTTCTCAAACAAAGAAAGCTGCCGCTCCTTCTCGCTAGAAAGCTCCATCACAATGACACCCGCTTTTTTGTAGGCATAATTGGGCTTGAATATCTTTCGAAGGGCCGCATCGGCAAAATGGGCTAGCTCAATGTTGGAGTTCGTCGCAAAGGGGAGTTTCATCACCATGTTGCGGCTGTACTGCTGCAGGTCTTCTCGATGACCGTCGGTATGGATAAAGACCATCATCGACTGACACAAGGATTTTTGTCGACGGAGCTTCTCGGCACAGGTCACCGCAAAGGTCGTCACCCGTTCGCTAAGGTCGCTGTACTCGGTATAGCGTTTTTCAAAGGAGCGGGTCGTGGCAATACTCTTTTTATCTTTCAGGCTTTCCATATCGAGCACCGATTCGCCAAGCAGCTCTTTTTTAAGCCGTAGGCCGACAATGGACATGTTCCGCAGTACCCAACTATCCGATAGCTGGGTAAAGTCAAAGGCTCTATCGACCCCCTGAACCTTGAGCCGTCTGGCATGCCGATACCCGATGCCCCAGACATCCCCTACCTCCAGCCATCGCAGGGCCTTGAGTCGCAAGTCTTCGCTATCGATAACATGGACACTGCGGGTACGTTCGGGGTACTTTTTGGCGATACGATTGGCGGCTTTGGCCAAGACTTTCGTCGGCGCGAAGCCAATGCTGACAGGGATACCGGTCGAGCGAAGGATCGTCTTTCGCATGGTTTCCCCCATGGCCTGCAGGTCAAAATCGTCGCAACCTCGATAATCCACGAACGCTTCATCGATACTATAGATCTCGATCTTGGGGGCAAAGGTCTCGATGATGCGCATAACGCGGGCACTCATATCCCCATAAAGGGAAAAGTTAGCCGAGAACACATGGACATGGTTCTTTTTAAGCAACGCTTCACATTGGAACAGCGGCGCCCCCATCGGGATGCCTAAGGCTTTGGCCTCGTTACTTCGAGCGATAATACACCCGTCGTTATTGGACAAGACGACGATCGGCTTTCCGTTAAGGTCGGGGCGGAACACGCGTTCGCAGGAGGCATAAAAATTATTGCAGTCGATAAGGGCGAACATCAGAACGACTTCACCACATGGAGCACAATGCCCCAGACCATAAAATCATTCTCGGCGGTCACTTTGATGGGTTGATAGTCGTCGTTGGCAGGGACCAGCCAGAGACAATCCTTGTCGAGTCGGATACGTTTCAGTGTGAACTCGCCATCGATATAACACACCGCAAGCTTGTCATTGTCGGGGGGCAGACTTTTATCGATGATGAGCAAGTCGCCATGATGGATACCCATGTCCTTCATCGAGTTGCCCTTGACCCGTCCGTAAAAGGTCGACGTGGGGTTTTTTATCAGCTCTCGATTGAGATCGATGGAGAACTCCATAAAGTCATCGGCAGGCGACGGAAAGCCCGCACTGATGCCCGCATCGACGAAGGGCAGCGCCATCGCGGTCTCGGTCGACGCCGAAAAGAAATCCATCGTTTTGGAGGTATGCAATTGTTGAACGCTCATAGCGTTTAATGATAACAATCCAACACCAAAATAACCACAGGCAAAGTCGAGAGCAACGTTCGCTCTTTGTTGCTACATATTGAGAAATCCAAGGAGCTTATAGACTAGCATGGCGGGCCAAACCAGTGCCTTCAGGACACCTATCAACCCCGCCCCAAACGAGTTGGCATGTTGAATTTAGTAAACCGTATTCGAATTTGCACCTTTCATGAGCAGCCTCCTTTATTTTAATTTCTTAACAGTATGGTCAGCGGTTAGTATACCCATCTGCTGAATAGCGATTAAATTCAACTTGTGCAGCCGCTTTTCTTGAGATAAGCCTTCCTGAATAAAATGAGCGTTTAAGTTCTCAAGATTGGATAAGCAAACCAGTTGAGACATGTCGGCGAAATCTCTGATATTGCCTTTCAACTCAGAGTTTTCATCACGCCATTGTTTCGCTGTCTTCGCAAAGAGTGCCATGTTAAGAACGTCCGCTTCGGTTGCATAAACAAGATTAATCTGATGCGGTGTAAGCTGTGCCGGTATTAGGTTGGCTTTGATGGCATCGGTGTGAATCCGGTAGTTAATTTTTGATAGATTTCTGCGAATATCCCAGCCAAGTTGTTTGAACTCCTCATCCTTAAGGCGTTGGAATTCTTTGATTAAGTAAATTTTAAATTCAGCGCTTACCCACATCCCAAATTCAAAGGCAATATCCTTATGGGCAAACGTGCCACCATATCGGCCCGTAGTTGCTCGTAGGCCAATGGCGTTCGTTTTCTCGACCCAGTCTTTGACGCTGATTTTGTAATTATTGAGTCCTGCTTTACTTGTAATTATGGCGAATTCGCCATAATTAAACTCAGGGTTATGGATACGCTCCCAAATGCCCAGAAATTCTACCGTATTGCGATTTCGCAACCAGTCTGAAACAAAAAAATCCCCATCTTTGGCCTTAATCATATCAGTTATGGAAATATAGTCCTCTGCGTTAACAGCCATAACATTGATTTCAGTGCCTTGTACGTTAATCTTTTTCATGGTTTTATTCTTTCTTTAATAATAAAGAATAGACGTTATATATTTTCCTAATACCATTTAAACGACCATGATTTAAGCTCTCATAATACATAATATGCTTATCAACAGCATTAAGCGCCTTCCTCAAACTATCTTTGCCAAAATCGGAAAGAATTTGACTCAAATAATAGTCTGTAGCAGTCTCATTCATTGTTCTTGTATATTTCCTGCCGTTAAGCAAGCTCTCAAAATTGTTAATATAGGCAATGGCTGAACCTCTGTTCATTGGAAGTTTCTCTAATATATCAAGTGCGTTATCTTTGTTCTTCTTTTTCTCATAAACAGCTTTGGATTCGGAATAGATAGCTACTATTTCTTTCCTAGATATTATCATATCGTTACTCCTTTAATCTCTACCCTTCCCCCATATACAATAACCCATTCGGTAGTCATTTCTCCTTATTCCCATTTTACGCTACATTTTTTATTAAGGCGACTTGATGTAAAATAGACACCATGACGCAAAACCTTGCTGTCCTTCATCCGAAACTAATACCCACTCCGTCCGAACAGATCCTCATCGACACCATCAAGCGTGAGATCGAGCAAAGCAAGCTGGTCGCCTATTGGAAAACAGGCCAACATATCAAGAAACATCTGCTCAAAAACAAGAAACGCGCAAATTATGGGGATAGGCTTTTCCCGTTGCTCTCAGCGCATTTATCTATCGATAAAACCACCCTATATAGGAGCGTCCAATTCTTTGAGGAGTATCCAAAGATTGTTGACACGTGTCAACAATTGACATGGTCTCATATGCGTCTATTGCTTGCTGTTACTGACATAGAGGCTAGGCATGACTTTGAAAAACAAGCTATTCTGAAGCACCTTAATGTCGAAGATCTCAAAGATCTAATTCGAAAAAGCAAAGGGCTCCCCGACAAACCCGATAGGCCGACGGTGTTATCGGTCAGCCGCGACGAACCGTATATTTATCTCATGAGGCAAGCTAAAAAAGGGCTAAAGATCGACCTTGGATTTACAGTCCGAATACCCGCGCCTATCGACGACTTAAAACCCGAAACGATTGTTCACGTTGAAAAGACCGGACAGAGCTATCGGTTTATCCCTGCCGAGCCGGATGTCTTTCCCCACTACACCTACAAAGCCGAGGTTCTCGGCATCATTGACGGGGACACGATCTGGGCCAATGTCGATTTAGGCTTTGAGGTGGAGAGCGAACAAAAACTCAGGCTTCGAGGGGTCAACACCGCGGAGATGGACTCGCTAGAGGGAGAATCTGCCAAGGACTATGTCAAAGCCCAGCTATCGCAGTGTCCGTTCATCGCGATTAAAACGCATGCTCGAGATAAGTTTGACCGATACCTCGTGGATGTCTTTTATGACAAAACCGAATCCGACTTTCGGACACTGATTAAAAAGGGGACGTTCCTGAATCAGGCGTTGCTCGATAAAGGGTATGCGATGAGGTATGCGGATTAGGGGGGTGGGGATTCACTCCAATACCCCTACCCCACCCTTGCCATCAAAACAGTTTTGTTTGTGCCGCTTCCCCGTCTTCGTCTAACGACTTGGCCGAGACAAGATACCACGGGAGCTAGAGATCAAACCGTCGCCCTGTTGGATTAATTCAGAGAATATAAGTCGTCATAAGTTTCGGTAGCAGCCAAATGGCTAGATAAATTAAAAAAATTGGGAAGCATAATTGTTTTAACTGTCCGGCCCTTATCACCCAATATTTGATAAACACGCTTACCGTCCCCAAAATTTACATCAAGTTCAGGGAATTCAAAACCTAACTCTTCTTTATGATATGCTGCGCCCATGACCATCACCTCGTTTTGTATTGATAAGAATATTATAGGAATAACGAGAGGCTCAATCCAGACTCTTATTCAGTCATCATCTGACCATCTTCCACTATGTAAATGTTTTGGGCGTTTTGTTTGGTGCCGCGGACCCGTCTTCGCCTTTCAGGCTTCGCCGAGGCAAGCTGGACTCTCCGGTTCGAGTCTAGTTTGGTGCCCCGTATCGCCCGATTCTCTAATGCTCCAGCATTTTTTTAAGTAGAACTGCATTTTTCAGAACGTAGGATTTGGTTTTAGATTCCGTTTCAATTCAGAATCATCATCCGGTAAGTGTTTGCTTTGCGGTCGGAGAAGTCCGGCGGTTGTGGCGGATCTCTGGTAACTTGAATCAATCCTTTGGCTTCCAGTTCCAACAACCCTTCAGAGATCGTGGTTCCGCTGATCCCGTAGAGCTTGCCCATGTCTTGTTGTGAACGGAACCACTCCGGGTACTTGGTAGACTTCGACGCTTCCAGCAAGCAGATGAGGTACATGTACTTGGCTTTCATCGACAGCCCGGACATGTGCTTGGTGGAATAGAACGTGGTTGGGATAACGAAACTTTTTCCAACTCTGATAGAGACAACCTTCTTGCTGTACCCAATTAGCCCGGTCTTGGCGAGCTGTTCGATATTCTGATGGACTCGCTCGTAGTAATAGTGGCTGGCGTTGTTGTACCCGCCAAGATCAGCCGGAACCTTGTATCCCATAGCCTTGGCCAGCTTTTCGTAATCCACATAGAACGTATGAACGCCAGCCTCCTTTGCTTCTTTTAGTAATTGGAGATAGAGATCGAGTTGTTTCTCGGCCCCAGCTGAAAGTAGCTTCCGGCCATTACCTTTCACCGTTAGAAACGTGGTCGCGATCGGCACACCTTCCTCTTTCTGGCCAAAGATGTCTCCCGTTTGGATCGCGACATCATTGATATAGGCATTCAGAGACGCGGCGTCCGGCAGCGATTCATAGAAGCTGGTGGCCTCGTAGTTGTCGAGTATCGCTGCCTTCGACCAGTTGGTACTCCCAGAGAAAACGTACCGCCCATCAATCACAACAGCTTTGAGATGAAGCAGTCGGGTCGAAGTATCAAAGTGGACATCGACCCCGCTGCTCTGAAGTTTTTTGTAGGCGATCGTGTTCTCTTTGTACTTGCCGTCTTCTAAGACCACTTTGACACGGACGCCGCGTTGATGAGCTTTGATAACCTCAGCAACTAAGTCGTTCACGGGATTGTCTTTGTTGTCGTCCATAATGACAAAGTACATGGCAATATTGACCGACTCTTTGGCCGACGCAATATATTTCTTAACGACGTCATAGTAGTCGCGTCCCATGAGCATCTGAGCGTTAGCGAACCCCAAAACCCACAAGAGGACAATGACTTTCAGCAGTGTTTTAGTTGCCATCGTCTTCTAAGTATAACCGAGCGACACCCCGTATCCAAACCCGGCCGCCTTCGGGCATCCGCCCTCGGCGACCTAAACTGTTCAACAAGTTCCAACAGTCATCTTCTAAGCCCTTCGAAGTTGCTATCCGTTTTCAAAGGAACTTTCCCAAGCGGCTGAACGTCTCGAAACCCAGCCAGCTTCGCACTATTGCGCTCGCTGACTTAGG
>CAIWAN010000058.1 GCA_903910705.1 uncultured Candidatus Marinamargulisbacteria bacterium | reverse complement strand
GTGTCGCAAGTTGAGGAAATAACAAGGGAACTATCCTTTTTATAGGTCAAATTCGCTTGTTTTTTGACAAATTGACAGCTTAAAAAGAAAATCTCAGGACGGAATGGCGAATAGTCGATTCAATCCCGACAGACTCCTAGGGGAGATTTGTCGACGGGAGTCTAGCCGCGACCTTGAGCGACGAGCACCACTCCAACCATTATAACCGCGATCCCCACCCAATTGAGAGGACTCACCGTTTCGTGAAACAAGAATATCGAAGCAATGGCTACGAAGATATAACTAAGACTCAGCATCGGATAAGCAAAATTTAGGGGAACACGAGAAATGAGATACAACCAAAACACGGTACCCAGAAAATAGAAGACAAGCCCCAAAAAAACATAGGGATTAAGAAATATTTTAATATACTGAAGAAGTATTCCTTTTTGAATAAGACTAAAGCTCCCCATTTGCTTCATGCCCATCTTTAAAAGGATCTGACCAACAACCCCGATCGAAACGGGGGTCAAGATCATTAACGGAAGTTTAATAGCTGTTATCACAACGCACCTATGCTATCGAGGGGCTTGAATTATGTCAACTGCTTCAATATCTGGACGACGAAAACGAATAGCCTCGGACTCATCAGAGTCAAGGGTTTGTCCCGTACTCGCCCCTCTTTTCAAGGAAAGAATATCAATATTATCAAAGCCCAACACCTCAGCGATTGATTGAAGCGTTTCGATGGATACGGGTTCAACCCCTTCTTTGTAGGCAGGCATGCGAACAACCGTGTTGAGTTGGATCCGGTCAGGACAAATACGTTCAATGGCGTGCTTAAGGGCAAGCACCTCCGACGGAGCATCGTTGATCCCTTTGACAAAGAGGATCTCCAACCAGATCTTGCCCATAAAAAGTTCCCTAAAACGAACCAACCCCTCAATAATATCAGAGGCAAGCACACCTGCTACGGGTTTATTGATTGTCTCGAACACATCCTGAGAGACCGCATCAAGAGAAGGCATCACAATATCAAGCCCCAAGATCTCTTGACGAACAGCTTCCTCTCGAAGCAGGAGCGAGTTAGTAATAAGAACCAGTGGATAATTGAAGTCAGCCCCTAGTCGAGCGATGATCTTGTCGATATCTTTGTGAAGCGTGGGTTCGCCCGCCCCTGTCAAGGTAAGGCAATCGATCTTATGCGGACAGGCCTTTATCTCAGTAACCAAGGCATCCAAATCAATAAAGGTCTGACGAGTCTCGGTGAGAGCGTTCGTCTTTCCCACCTCACAGTAAAGGCAATCGAGATTACACGTTTTACTTTTGACCAGATCAATTCCAAGGGAATTCCCTAAACGTCGCGAGGCAATGGGACCGAAAATGATACTCATGTACGCCACTTCCGTAAATTTTCAATTTCGCGGGGTGACAAAAGACGGGTTTTGCCCAATGCAAGTCGACCGAGGTCGATGGGTCCAAAATGGGTTCGTTTAAGTTTAAGCACCTCGTACCCAACGGCCTCGAACATGCGCCGAACCTGACGATAGCGCCCTTCTGAGATAGTAATTTCGATATTGAGTCCATCATCCCCAATGGTATTAATGGAGGCGGACTTCGTCATCACGCCATCGAGTTCAACCCCTTTGGCGATGACTTGAGCATCTTCCAATTCGAGGGGTTTGTTTAGCATGGCTCGATAGACTTTGGACACATGGAACTTTGGGTGGGCCAAACGTTGCGTAAGATCGCCATCATTGGTTAGAATAAGAAGCCCTGTTGTCGCTCGGTCAAGTCGGCCAATGGGATGCAAGTGACGAAACTCAGGGGGCAAAATATCGTAAATTGTCTTACGTCCCTCGGGGTCGGACTTAGTGGTCAAGGAATCCTTAGACTTATGAAACATCACATATTCAAATCGAGGTTTTTCGACAGGCTTGCCGCTCACCTTGATGCGATCTTTAACTGGGTCGATCGTTTGGCCTACCTTGGCGGGCTTGCCATTGACGATCACCTTGCCCTCTTCGATCAGTTGATCGGCCTTGCGACGTGAAGCGATGCCGGATTCAGCGAGAAATTTATTCAATCGGGTCATAGAACTTATTGTACACTATTCCTCTAGGCAAGAAAGCACAAAAAATATACTATATGATCAGCAAGGAGGGCTATCTTATGACTCAAAAAAATGTATTGATTGTGGATGATTCTCATAAAACAGCGGATTTCTTTGCAGAATTACTTAGAGCCGAAGGATATCATGTAGACGTTGCCTATGATGGACAAGAAGCGCTCGAGTATTTTGATCTAAACCGTCCTGACATCACTTTCATGGATCTGATTATGCCTATTATGGATGGCGAGAAAGCCTTAGTTGAAATTAAAAAGAAATCCCCTGAAAGCAAGATCATTATGATGGCATCCCCTTTATCAAGCGACGAGGTTCTCTTCAATATCCAATTGCTATCTCTAAAAGAAAAAGGCGCTAATGGGTTTATTCAAAAACCCTACACCCTTGAACAATTAATAAGCAAGATCAATTGATCTTAATGATCGTCTTGACCGCGTCGAGGGTTTCTTTGGCGACTTGACGGGCTTTTCTAGCACCGTCTTGCAGGATATCAATAATAACCGCTTTATCTTTAAGCAGCGTCTCTCGCTTATCTCGAATGGGGCCAATAAAGGATTGCACCACGGGAATAAGCCGTTTTTTACAGTCGACACAACCGATACTCGCAGACTTACATCCTTCGGATAACTCGAGCAATAGATCGGGATTGAAAATGCCTTGCAGCGCAAACACGGGGCAGATATCAGGGTTGCCTTTGTCTTGGCGACGAAGACGGGCGGGGTCGGTGAACATCGTACGAAGTTTTTGATCGATATCCTTATCAGACTCGGACATAAAGAGGGCATTCCCATAGCTTTTGCTCATCTTGCGGCCATCAGTACCAGGGAGTTGGGGGAAAAGGGTAAACTTTTCGGCCGGCTCTTTAAAATAATCCGTTTTAAACAAGGCATTAAAACGACGAACGATCTCACGCGTCAGCTCGATATGATAAGATTGGTCTTTCCCAACCGGTACGATTTCAGATCGATAAAGCATAATATCCGCGGCCTGTAATACCGGATAACCCAGAAACCCATAGGTATTGAGATCTTTGCCTTGGATTTCATCTTTTTTACTTTTATACGTGGGAACCCGCTCTAGCCAAGGCAAAGGCGTGATCATCGAAAAAATCAAGTGTAGCTCGCTATGTTCGGGAACATCAGATTGCACAAAGAGGATTGCCTGCTTGGGATCGACGCCACAAGCAATCAGGTCGGCGACCACTTCGAGCGTACTCTCTCGGATATTTACCCCATCCTCATAAGCTGATGTTAAGGCATGCAGATCAGCTACAAAATAAAAAGCCTCGTACTCATGCTGAAGCTTGACCCAGTTATGCACCGCGCCAAAGTAATTCCCGAGATGCATTCTACCAGTAGGCTGGATACCGCTTAATAGACGAGGACAAACCATAAACGCTATTTTAGGTTGAGCCGCCCGAATATTCAATGGGCGAATAAGCTATCTCTTTCTTCGGATTGACCACGCAGCTCGCGCAGCTCGTGCGTTTGACTCAGCGACCGCATTACTTCGTTCGATTTCGGCTTGCTCTTGATTGTAGAGTTCTAACTGCTCTTTGTCTCGATCGGCCTGAATTTTTTCATCATGTTTTGTGTTATCGTTATACATCCCCGTGATCATGTTTGCCATTAGAACTTCTTGATAGGTTGACGACAATTCGATGTCGGCGTGAACCAACGCACTCACCTTCCCCACACGCATGGTATTTTTATTCAGAGTTGTTGAATCAGATCTTAGCGTGCCTGAAACGGTTGTCCCACTTGTTGAAAGAGTCTCAAAATAATCCGAAACACTGCGCTTCCTCTTTGAACGGATATTATCATTATTAAATGTTGTAACGGTGCGATCCGTTTGAATATCCTGTTTCAGATTAAACAGATCGGTATCAACATTGTAGTTAAAAGCTGCAAAATCCATGGATGTATTGTCTTTGGATTGCGAATAAAGTTGTCCATCAGTCTCATACCACCCCGAACGCCTTGATTCACCCATTAGGTCAGTATTTGCGACCCCATCGATATAGCGCCCCTTGTACTCCGAAGACATGATCAAGCTTTGAAAGGTCCCTTTCATATAAAATTCATTAAAATAGAGATCTTTAACATTACTCAATGTAGAAATGCTGAGAATATCATTTACCTGTTGTCGAATTTTATCATATTGCCCCGTTAATGCGGTTCTCAGTTGATTAAACTCTACCAAATCCGTCTTTGACACCATCAAGATATCATACGTACTGGGTGCATATGTAAGGTTGTTAGGATCAAAGGGAAAGGGTTTTCCTTGATCCTTCCATTTCTTTTGAAAAGCGAGAGATGTAGAGTCCGTTCCTGCCATCAGTTTTTGATATAAGTGTTGTTGAGACGGATTGGTTGTATAATCTTTCCCCTGTTGTATACCCGCAAAGTCACGACAAAAGTCATCCATCATCGATACAAACTTCGTCTGTCCCGATGTGGGGGTATTGTAATACCCAACCCCATAGTACTTTACAACCGAAGGGTCGGCTGAATCATAAACCTTCGACATTGTCGGATCCGCTGGATCATACGTCGATCTCATCGTTGGATCGACAGTATCAAACGTCCTCGCAGGATTAAATGGATCAACAGGATAAGAGTCGGCGACATTTTCCTTAGGATCAAATAATCGCCCATAAGCCCATTTATCAATAAACTTATCTTTATCTGTAAAATTAGTATTAGTCGCGTTAGATAAGACCTCTAACGTAGCGGTTGTATTCGTTCCTGTTCGCGTAATCGCGATACGATTGTCAGCATGGCTGCCGATAGTAACCGTAGTCGGACCATGGATTATTGCCGGTGTGGGGGGGGTTGTGGTTAGATCGGCGGGAATGTCTATTAGCCCCAATGAATTATCGGGCCAAGTCAATGTATGAAAATAATCATTATTTACATCCGTTGGGGCAAAGGTTACTCGAGTGTAAGGGATCGGAACATCATTCGTAGGTGTAGAAAGGGGTTCAATAGGAACACTAAGCAACGCACCTGTAATGACGGGTGCCGTTGGTGCAGCCGTCAATGTTATGGTCGCCGGAGGGGGGCTAGCTGGGGGGCTCACAATCGTCGTGTCCACCTTTTCAAAGTGATAGGTCTTGCCATTCGTAAACGTTTCTGTAACTTCACCCGTTGTTGAATTTAATACACTTTTAAGGGTTTGCCCCGTCACACAAACCTCCTTAAAGGTACGCGTTACGGTTGTTGTCTGCCAATACCCTGTTAAAGGCGTGGCAGCAGGGGCGACCCACACCTTTGTCTCCATTGTAGAGGGGGAAAGCCCCGTCTTTGTTACAGTTGATGTTGTTCTCGAATCCGTTAGTGTCGAAGTTAGCGTTTTCGAAAGGGGTGGAGTAGGCTTTGGCGTGGGAAGCGGGGATAGTTCCTTGAATAACCCCTCACATGTCTGAAGATGGTTAATGGAAACACTCCGCGTACCATTTGCATTTTTTAGTCCCGCATCGAGAGTCGGTGGTACCGCTGTTGCATCTACGACAAACCCCTTTACTGCACGATCTAGACTTCCCTTAAATTCAGTTACCAATTTACCCGTATCCGCATTCAAAGCATCATTGAACTTGGATCCAGCCGTTCGGATCAACGATCGAATGTACGTATTAAAAAGCACCGCGTCCGGAATGGGCAACCCACCACTGTCTTTTTCTTTGAAATAACTCTTAAATTCAGGAGGAGATGCATTTAATACATCCTCCTCAGAAGCTATGTTTTTCAAGTAATCTTTAAGTTGATTACTGGCCACTGATGCGGCGCCTGTTAACGCATAAAACGGAGCATACGCTGGGTTAGAGACCGCACCCTCAGCAGGAGGTACTGCCATTTTCCATTTACTATTAAGAAGATTGCTAATAGCCAGATTAGATGTCTGAATCTCATCGAGGCGCACAGAATCGGTACGAATAGTGATCAAGTCATTCACCGATGCACTAGGCGCTTTAAACGAATTCATTACATTATTCGAATCAAACAAGGCGTTATATAAAAGAATACCCGATGTCGAATTAGTCACCGAGGAAGCCGCAGCGCCGAGCGTCGCTGCCTGTGTAACACTTCCAGCCAAATCAACATTATTGATCAACCCCAAGATCGCCGCGGCTCTATTGACTTTTAATGGCCCCATATTGGTCTCTGAAACATTAACATTAAACGCATCCGTCGGTGACGCAGCCACTGGGGTCAACCAACTTTTGAGTTCATTAATCTTATTATTAAAATCGACTGTGTTGGTAATGGTAGGCGGAAAATAATATGAGCTCAATTGGTTGTTCATTAAATTACTGGGGGGGACAAAGGCACCCGTGAACGAAATGGTCTTTAAACGGTTGTGCAAGGACGTAAGAAATACTTTTTCCTTATCATAGTCTGCTTTTATACTATCCTGCAGAATACCGAATACTTGACCAGTGTTACCCGTTAATGTATGCCCATCCCCGTTTACATCCGTTGCCGTCATCATTTCCTCGAGAGTACTATCCATCATTCCAACAGCGTTTCCAATCGACCCCGATTGGGCATCCTTCAGTGACCGCAAAAAGTTCAGATCATTGCCATCCCCTTCATGCGGAGAGGCGAACATACTCATCATATAAAAATCTGCCATTTTCTGCATTTTCTCAGTCATCGCAAAATACATTCGATCCGTAACCGATGACATACTCGTCACCGTAGCATTTACATCGGTCCCAGTGGGTCTTTTTGACTTCGTTAAAAAGGGAGAGGCCGCGGTTGACTTGGCAATACTTGCCGGCATATAGCCAATATCCGTACCCGGTATCACCCCATACATCAACTGATTAAACTCATCTGTTGATGAAAGATCATGAAAGATACGCATCTTTTTCTCAACACCTTGCTCAAGCAAGGTCAACAAAAGATCACCCGATCTTTTATAGTCAGAGCCATCTGAAAGCGGCTCCAACATCCCCGTGGCAGGGTCGGCAAGCAATGTCTTTAACCCTTCTACATCCTCATACCCCTTTGTTGCAAGGTTTTTAACAACCAATCGAGCCTTACTGCTAACGTCAGTCATCCCAAACGTATCGGGGTATCGGGTGTTTAAATATAGCCCCATCAGGGATTGAGTTGTCCCATCGGGAGAAGTGAGGTCCGAGTTGTCTCGAAGGAAAGCCCCTGCCCCTTTCATGATCTTAGCCTCAGCGACTTGGAGTTTATTGAAAAGCACATACCGATCATAGTCTGGCGAAGAAAAACCTGTCGTATTAATGATTTTTATAAAATCTTCTGTTTCTAGTTTTGGAAGACTAGTAGCGGCAAAAGCATCAGGAGAAACCAAGGCAT
This sequence comes from uncultured Candidatus Marinamargulisbacteria bacterium, assembly GCA_903910705.1. GTDB lineage: Bacteria > Margulisbacteria > Riflemargulisbacteria > GWF2-35-9 > GWF2-35-9 > CAIWAN01. The sequence continues at coordinate 15,331 of CAIWAN010000058.1, read as the reverse complement.
CTTTAACCTCCGTTATCTTTTGCATCAACACATGGATGAGTTTAGGCTGCAGCTCATTATTTGTTAGTGATTGGATCTTTCCTCTCAATGCAATTAACTCAGTGATCCCTGCACCGCCTATCGTAGTATCCGTTTCCTTTATTAACTTTAACTCGGGGTTATTGCACGCACCGGATTGCATACCAATAGTGTAGAGATCTTTGGCCGCGCGCCATGTTTGAACCTCGGCGGCTCTTTCTTTTAGGAAATTAAGATTTTTTCCCTCAGGAATAAAGTAATTATAAACTTTTTCGGTTTTACCTGTAGATGTTGTAACCGTCGTATAGTATTGGCCATCATTTCCGTTCCAAACACCTGAGTTTGTATATTTGCTAACCAGATTTGTCATATCCACTTGATCTTTTTTGGTTCCAAAAACGGTACTCATTCCATAGGTAAAGCGTCGGCGAGCTTCTAACATCAGCATGGATAGTTGAAGAACTTCCTTGTCGGACAACGTTGTCACATCAAACCCTGATCTCGCTAATTCATAGATATTGGGCACATAACCAGCAAGTCCTTGGGCGGAAGTAAACCTAATCTTTTCTAACAACCCAGAGAAATCACCACTTCCCTGAGAACCAAGCTTGTTATAGGTATAGGCCGTTGGTTTGACATAAGTCCCCAGCTCGCTACCCGACATAAAATTCTTAAAAGATTCCGAATAGTCTAGAACGGGTGAAAACACCCCCATGTCCTTAAGATATTTATCGGCATAATCTGTGGTGGTCAGTGCCGTGGTGGTCAAATCAGTCTCGCCTATTCCATCCCCATTAATATCAACTTGGCTTTTAAGAAGGGTATGCCGCATATCAACAACAGTGGGGTGAAAATCAACCCCTTCTCCAAAGTACCGACCAAACTCATCTCCTTGAATACCCTTTGGCATCGGCACGATCGGTGCCGAACCCACAGGCCATCTCTTGCCCTTTTCATCCTTATAATAAAGACCATAAGCTTCATTTCCATCTTGATCCGTCGCAGAAACAAATACCGGTCTTATTTCCTCGGTTCCATCCGTTCCAATAATCTTTGCCCCCGCCCCTATCTGCCCATCATAGGGAGTACCCAGCATCCCCGTAAACTGGGACAGATTTTGCCCCCCCGATGTATCATTAAAGATCTTTGAAGCCGTTACACTCTGCGTTCCTTTCCATAAGTCGCCACTATCTTTAATAAATTGAGCATTAAAGGCGGATTCCGCACGAAGATTACTTTTATCTATATTTTTTACGGTCTCTTTTGAGTAGGAATGACTCGACAAAGCATCAGCCATATTTCGAGGGATAAACTTCATCATTTCATTTAAGAAATTTACTTTGGTATCAAGCCATTGTTTGCTTGCTTCTGTCGGTTTATCTCGACGAAAGAACGGGCGAGATCTATCCCCATATCGAGGCTGAAGCAGTTGTAATGATACAGACCCGACCCGCTCTGGTGGTTTCTCAGTCATCCCATTCCCCTCCCCGTCAATAACCGACTTAATAATACTATCGTCAGAAGCTCACCCTTGACTTGTATCGATTGTTTCCGATCATATTGACTATTTCAATCATGCCCCAAAAAGATAGGGATTAAACATAAAAAAAGGGGAGCCGAATGGGCTCCCCTTTGAAAACAATTCTATCTTTAACTACTCTTTGTTTTAGTTGAGGCCTTGCTTGAACGCTTGTGTCGCAGCCGACAGTGCGGTTCCTGGCACAGCACCCGCCGCTTGGATCGCAGCCATCGCGTCCTTTAGACGGCTCATGACCTGTTGAAGCAGAAACATTGTACCTGGACTTTCCATAATCCCATCAGTAGAAAGATCTAAGCCACTAGTAGCTATGCCCATACCACCAATGACGCCCGCAGCAGTAGTTCCTGTTCCACTTGTTGTCCCAGCCATTGTACAGGCTAATGTTGTCAGTTGATCAAACTTTGTATCAATTGCGTTTGCGACAGTATATAAATATGCACTCATAATAATACCCCCTTATTTTTTATTCTTTATTCCCCAATACTAAACTTGTTCCCCACCCCCTTCATATCTTTCTTTTATTTACACTCTAGGTATCGAGTTACCCACGACACTTATTGTATTCGTTTATTATGGTTCATTAAAACATATCCAAATGAGACGGGGTGGCGTTCGATTTAGCCTCGACTGATTTAGAGGTATGGCTTGTTGAGGACTTCTTTTCTTTCTGTAAAACAACCCCACCCTGTTTTCCAAGAGCTTTTGTCATCGCTTCTTGCGTCAACATGTCTAAGCCAGCCATAAAGACAGGATGAACCATAAATCGTCCCGGCTCATATTCAAACAAAACTTCTTGCTTTACCATGACTTGAATGACCGCATTCGCAAATAGTTTCTTATAGATCCGTGGAATCCCCTCGACATACTGACCGATAAATTCACCTAAATAATAGATTTCTTCATCACCCTTTGCTCTTGATTCAACATCAAAACAATATTCCCCTTCTTGAACATCGGCGGCGATCAACCCCCCTGTTGTTTTGGCGATCTCCTTAATATCTTCAGCCGTTACAACAAACTTCATCCATAACTTTTGGTCACTACGAACAAATTCACAATTTTCATGATAAGTCATATTCGCGGTATCTTCCCTCAAAGGAGATGCAATCCCGCAACCTTGATCACTCATCAGATCAACAAAGCTGGTCGACGTTCCTTCCTCCATATCCGGCAATTCATCAATATCTAACTCGGGTAACTCAAACATAATGCCCCTCCTTTTTATTTCTATTCACTTTCAAAATGCCCAAAACTTAAAACTAATAAACATCAAACCTATCGATAAAATTTATTTCATCGCCACCTGATCATGTATAGTCAGTAACGCTGCGATGTTTCGACCTTTATTATGCGAAAACTCTAAACCTAACCATGCCCAGTTTTGTTTATAATAATCCTTCGCTTCCCCCCCCCAATAACCCCGACGATCATACATACCCTGAAGTTTATCAAGCATTTTCATCCGAGAAGCGGCATCCCCTACCGCTGTAAAATAGGCTGCATAGACACCATAGGTTGACGGATATTCGTATTGGATCCCTCGAATCGCCAAATTTCGCCCATCGATGGCATAGCCGCCGAGCAGTTTTTGGTCACTCATAAGTTTACCTTTGAGAAAATCATAGGACTTGCCTTTTAACAAAGACGATACACCCGTTCCGGGCAACATCGTTTGAGTTAGACTCAGGAAATAAAAGGATCGAAAGGCATCCCAACTAAACAAATAGTCATCCACGACACCATCTTGAGCCCAAGGAAGCTCGCCAAGCTTACCATCCACCCCAAAGGAACACCAATCAGGGAATAGCGCACCATTGCCCTTGAACACAACACCCTGTTGATTAGTAAGAGTAATATGTTTGCTTTCAAGAAGCATGGCGATCGATTGAATGCCAAGCAGTTCCCAAGGGTGTTCAACATCCAGTTTTGCCAAGATCGGATACAGGAACGGCATGATATATGAAGGATTGATCCATGGATCGCCTCGATCATTGGACAAGAGAACATATTGTTTTTCTTGAGAAGCGGACGATTTATTAACAAATCGAACGTCATCCAAAACAAATCGATCATCCATCGGTTGGAACATAATATTTTTAACATTACTCCAATTAAACGATCCGCTTTTATTCAGAACAACACGAACCTCTTGAAGCGAAGTCGTCGATGCATAACGCTTTTCCATTTCAATTTTCTGCCCAAAATTATCCTCAAGGATCAGGGTCGAGCCACAATTATCCCGTGTCTTAAAAACGAGCGCATCCATCGCTCGGAGATCAGCTCCACCTAAATAGCGGCCAATACCAAACCATGTTGAATTAAAGGACTGAACCTGCAAAAACGTGTTGCCCTTTTCTTCTTCTAAACTTTTACTCATATTCCCATTTTGGTCCCCATAGGAAAACCACTTATCTGGCGAAGAAGGATTCTCAAACGTCTCGATCAGTCCGAATGATCTGATCGCCACACATTTATCCCACAAATCGTGACTCATGTTCTTTGCAAAATTGAGATAATTCTGGTTCCCGCTCCGACTTCCCCACTGATTATGAGCCATAACCAATGAAGCGATGATCAATTCATCCCCATCAGGAGCCACATCAAGTCCATTTCTCCAGCCAAAACTGGTCAGACTCGATTCAGGGACATAAATAACGCCCCCCATCCCTGTTCGCTTTATATTAGGGGTATATCGCCAAGCGAATAGATAATCTTTTTTGCATTCAGGAACAGATTCCCAACGGCTCGTCTCCCAGTTAAAAACGCGCGGAACATTGCGACGCATTAAATTCGCAACGGACCAATCCCATACGAGATCGAACGTTTTCTTATCATTCATCAGCGCCGCTCTAAATAGAACGTAGGAAACGGTTTCCGAAAAAGTAAGGTCTTTCCCCTGACTTCCCAAACTCAAATTAGCTTGATCGACATCAGCTAGTGGTCGACCGATTAGATCGATCTTCTGTTTTTTATAATGATTCCAAGAGGTTTTTAGTATTAAAGCAACGTCTGCGGCCGAACAGATCGTCGACAACATGACGGCTAAAAGGATGATATGAATAAATCGTTTCTGTTGTTTCAAGCTGATCACTAGATAGGGTTATGACCATAACTAGCGTTTTTTAAACATTAATTTTGAGAGTTTGATTTGGTTAACTGAGGTAGCGATTTAGTTTTTCGTCCCAAACATCCATGTCTATTGGCTTTGTAAGAATCTCATTGAGCCCGATCTGTTGAAGACCTTTTTGAATATCTTCCTTACTCGCCCATGCGGTATAGCCGACAATAGGCGTTGAACCGATGTCTGGATTATCACGAATAAGTCGAGCTGATTCCCAACCATTCATTCCAGGCATCTTATAGTCCATAATAATAAGGTCAGGCTTAACTTCTACGGCTTTATCATAACCATCTTGGCCGTTAAAAACACGAAAAACCTCAATGTCCCCTAGCATGGCAAACGTCATTTCCAAAAGCTCGCCAAGGTCTTTATCATCATCAACAATCAATACCCGTTTTACCATGAAAACTTCACCCCGCTAACTATGACCCACTCTACAGGAAGTCAACGCAATATTCAATGAAATACATAAGTTTAGAATTGATACACCGAGGGCGAAACCTCTTTTGATTTGAGATGAAATAGCTGCTCTTGAAGGCCGATAAAAAGGAATCCTCCCTTCACCAGAACTCGAGAGATATTATTCTCGATCCTTTCTTTTTCTGCCTCAGAGGCCCCCTTTAATGCATTCTGACAAAAGATAACATCGAACTTTAAAGGAACCATAAATGGATTTGTTAGGTTGTGGGTATAGAACTGAACCGACCGACGCAAAAAATCATGCACTCGATATTGGCCACTTAGGTTACCAACCCCTTTTCGAAATGAATACTGCAACAGTGTGTCAGGCACCCCCACTAGATCTTCTTGGCTATAGTCCCCTTTTATGGCAATCTCAAGCTTTGATCGAGAACGATCCGACCCCAAAATATTCGCGTGGGGATGTTTCGCCAAGAGCAAACTCAAGGAGTAGGCCTCTGCGCCATTTGAACAAGCGGCCGACCAAACATTAATGGATTGTTTTTGAAGAAGACTCGGAAGGACACGTCTCTCTAAATAGTCAAAATGGGCTAATGGGTCAAAAAATTTCATTGCAGTGCTGTTATTATATCATCGTCGTGTCTATAATATACCCATGCAGCTTGAATCTTTTATCCGAACCATTCCTGATTACCCCAAAAAAGGGATTCAATTTAAAGACATCACCCCGCTCTTAAACAATAGAGAGGCCTTTCAGGATGCTATTGAACAGTTTGCCAATAAATTAGCACCTTACCATTTTGAGGCACTGGTGGGCATCGAATCACGTGGTTTCATTTTTGGTGCAGCGCTTGCGTTCAAAATGAATAAACGCTTCATCCCTGTTCGAAAACGAAACAAACTACCTCATGACGTTTTCACCATGGAATACGAACTAGAATATGGAACCGACATTCTCGAGATCCACAAAGACGCGCTACAGACAAATGATTCGGTGGTCATTATTGATGACTTACTCGCTACAGGCGGAACCGTCGGAGCCGTTGAAAAATTGGTAAAACTCGCAGGGGGACAGATCGCGGCTGTTTCTTTTCTGATCGAACTAGGATTCCTAAAGGGACGCGAAAAAATCAACTGTCCCGCCATTATCTCCCTTATCGAGGTGGCCTAAACATGAGTATCGCGATCGTTTCAGATCTTCACGGGAAAATCGTCATACTCAAACAACTCATAACGGATGTATTCCCATCCGTTGACGAGATCTGGTGGGGGGGTGATCTTTTCTATAATTATAAAAAAGATCCTGTTTCCATGGCTGAATCAAAAGAGGTCTTAACCACCCTATCAAATTATAAAGATAAACCCTGTATATTTATCAGCGGCAATACCGACAATATGACAGAATTCCAGAGCTTTAGCACTCGTTTTGAACCCGAATCCTTTCATAAAAAACAAATGGGCGAAGACACTCTCCTTTTAATTCATGGTCATCTTTATGAAACACGAAAGTCCCAAATTAAACTAGCCAAAGAAAATAAGGCTCAGATCGTTATTTCCGGTCATACTCACCTTGCAGGGATGATGGTTGAAGATGACATCATTCTTATCAATCCTGGGTCTCCCTCGATCCCTCGCGATGAAGAAGCCACCCCAACCTATATTCTATATTTTCCTGAGGAAAAGAAATTTCAGATCAAACATTTACCGACAGGCAACACGCTTCAAGAGCTATATTACAACTCGCAATAACAGCGACATCGCAAAGAAGAACGATCCAACCAAGGCAATGGTAGCGCCGGTTGCGCTTCCCCAATAAAACGAACCGATCAAGCCGATCACCCCCGATGTTAGCCCGATCAACACAGAAAATGCGGCATATTGTCGAGCATTCTTGGCCCAAGGACGAGCCGTTGCGGCGGGTAGGATCAATAACGAGTTCACGACAAGAACTCCGATCCATTGAACCGAGAGGGTAACCATGACCGCTAACATAGAGGTAAGTCCCACCTCAACCCAAAAAACAGGGATTCGCCGACTTCGTGCAAGCAGCGGATTGAGGCTGATCAACACGATCGCATTATGCAGAATGACCCACATAATAACGACACAAACACCCACGATGAACATCGGAAATAATTGAGTCGGCGATACAGTTAAGATATCCCCGATCAAATAAGCGGTAAACTTCGAGAACCCCCCGCCCTTGCTGAGCAAAACCACTCCCAAAGAGGTCATTAAAGAAAACAGAACACCCAAAGACATATCGACACTTGATCGGCTCCATTTTTGAAGCAGACTTACCAGAAAAGCCAAGAGAAGAGCGAGGCCGATCATGGCGGGTGTGGGCTGAGCCAAGCCAAGAGCAAGACCTAATGCGATCCCCGTTAACGATGAGTGTCCAACGATATCGCTAAAAAAAGTCAAATGATGTCGGATCACAAAAGTGCCCAGCAACGCCAAAACGGGCGTAATAATAAGGACTGCCATCAACGCCCATTGCATAAAATCGTATGACCACCACATTATTTTTTGGCCTCCAATAGTGTCGCGACATTGAGCAGTTTTGGGCCGAATGTTCGAATTAGCATCTCATCCTGAAGCACGTCCTCGGCCGTTCCCTCCACTAATATTGACTCTTTCATCAAAACCATTCGGTCTGCATGTGGGGCAATACCGGCTAGATCATGGGTGACAATAATGATCGACAAATGGCGTTTTTGACGAAGCTCACTCACCAGTTCATAAAACAAAGCGAGTCCTTGAGGATCAACCCCCGAAACAGGCTCATCGAGTAAAAGCAGGTCAGGTAAAGGGGTGATAGCGGCCGCAAGTAGCACCCGCTGCAACTCTCCACCCGACAGATCACAAAGTCGTTCTTTAAGTAGATACCCTACCTGAACACGATCAAGCGCTTCCATCACTTGGCGCCGAACCATGGGTCGCCAAAGAAGGCTAAAGGGGCTTGCACCAATAGCCATTACCAGCAGATCCTCAACGCTCGTCGGCGTGCCCTTCTCGATAGCGACTTGCTGGGGGACATAGCCAATAAGGGGTCTTCGAACGCGTTCACCTAAAGCTTCAAATTTGATAGAGCCTTCGAAGGGGATCTCGCCCAGTATGGCCCGAAGCAAGGTGGTCTTCCCTGCCCCATTAGGGCCAATAATGGCAAGCAGATCACCACAAGCGATTTGAAGGGAAATGTCTTTTATAACGACCTTCCCCGACAGACTAACGGTTACCTTATCAAGCGTCGTTGAGAGGTGGCGACAAGTTCGATCCATCATGGTTTGAGCACCGATAGAATGGAGGCGACATTGGCCCTCATCATGTCAAGATAAGCCGAATCCTTGACGGGGCCGGTAACACCAACATCCAACATCGCAAGTTTAGCGGTAGAACCTCGGACGATCATCCCTGCGATCTTATCGGAAAACTGTGGCTCTGTTAAAACCACGCGAACCCTTTTTTCGACGATCCTTTTTCGCAAAGTAACGATTTCTTTTGCGCTGGGTTCCGAGCCCGGCTCTTGCTGCACAACACCCACAATATTAAACCCATACTCATAGGCAAAATGGGGCAAAGCTTCATGAAAGGTCATAATTGATGTTCCCTTATACGGAAGGAGTTCACTTTTCATCCAAGCATCAAGAGATTGAAGTTTTCCTTCATAACGAAGGGCATTCTGTCTATAACTCTCACCGTGGAGAGGATCAATCGCACTTAACTCCTTTGATAATTGGACGACCATCTGCTTTGCTAAAGGGACGCTCATCCAAACGTGCGGATTGGACTGGCCATTAGAGGAAAGAACCAGCAAACCTTTGGTTAATACAATGATCGGAAGTTTGGGATACCGATGGATCACTTTATCCATAAAGGACTCCATCCCTAACCCATTAACGACAAGGACAGAGGCACGCGATAAAGATTGAAGCTGCTTTGGGGTTAGAGAGAAATCATGCAAACACCCTGTCATCGGCGGGGTTAGGTTCTCTACTGAGACAGAGGGGATATCGTTGGCTACATTTATCGCCATGATCTGAAGGGGGTAAAAGGTAGTCACAATCCGAAACGGTGCCGCGAAAAGAAAACTAAATGACAATAAAACCGTTAGAAGAACTCTCATCAAGCCTTAATCTTAGTGTATCGCTGCGGACAAGTCAAAAAGTGTTTAGGTTGACCTCTTAAATAAAAAACAACATCCAAACCATATTGGTCATCGCGTGGCTGAAGGTTGCACAGAAGATATTCTTCGTCCGAATATAGATCAAACAATAGACAAACCCAGCCAGTGACGACAATAGAAACATAGGCATACCGCCATTATTCAGGTGAGTTAAGCCAAAAAGGAGTGTGTTTAATAATAACGGCAAGAAGAGTCTCCCCTCACCTATAAACTGGGCTAAATAGTTATAGATCAAACCTCTGAAAAAGATTTCTTCGAGTAGTGCCGCATTGAAGAACATGAAAACCGCAAGAATAAACGCATTCTTGTAATCGATATGCCAGCCAGAAAATGTCAAGAAATGGAACTGCGTCCCCAACAAAACCTCTAACACAATGAGCATAGCCGTTAATATAAACGTCTCGGTCCAATGCTTCTTATCGAAAACAAGCGAGAAGCCCATGTCGATCTGTCGATTCACGAGATAGGTAAACAGTACAAACAGAACCGACACGCTAAATACACCATCAAAGGTTATCAGCTTTTTGATATATACCAAGGGCACGGCAACCCAGTTAATTTCGAGGGGAATAAAAATAGCTAAGAAAACGATAAAATCAATGGGATGGAACGAATTGAGCTTATTCTTCGTCAAAAGCAACATTAGCGAGGGGATGGCATATATCAATACAATTTTAACGAACTCAGACCATGGCAGGGATTGTTGGACGAGAAAGTAGAATCCACTTGAAAGACAAATTGCACCTACCATGATCAGGGGGATACTGATCTTCTTGCTTTGGAGAAACCGAACCATTTTTCGTTCGAAGAATAGAAAGTAGATCGAAAAATTAAAGACCAGTAGTGGGAAAACAACGGCCTTGTTGCCGATCCATGCTGCAGGTGGCAAGATCGTCAGCATGATTAAATGGATCACTAAAATGATAAGATAGACCATATTATCCCTTTCTACATTTAGTATAGAACTCATTTTCAGTTCTTATAAGAGAGATTAAATATTTCTTTCAGAAAATACAAAGAGTACGGTATAATCGGCGTGAATGTTCATTATTTAAGCGGGAATAGCTCAGTTGGTAGAGCATCAGCTTCCCAAGCTGAGGGTCGGGAGTTCGAACCTCCTTTCCCGCTCCAAATATAAAAATTGGCCCTCTCGTGCCTGCATGATATAATTTAATTATGCGAAAACTCAAAATATACCTCGACACATCAGTATGGAACTTTTTCTTTGCCGATGATGCTCCTGAGAAAAAAGAAATTACCTTAAGTTTTTTCAATGAAATATCACAATATGACATCTATACATCGGCCATTGTTATTGAAGAAATTTCAAGGGCTTCAACTGAAAAGAAAAAGTTATTGCTCGACCTCGTAAAAAAGTTCTCTCCAATCTTACTAAATCCTGATGTTGAGATCGAACGACTAGCGGGCTTATACCAGTCCAGAGGTATTATTCCACTAAAGGAAACAGATGATGCACTCCATATCGGATACAGCACCTTTTATGAACTAGACATTTTGCTCAGCTGGAACTACAAGCATCTAGCTAATCTCCAGAAAAAACAGAAGATTGCAATCGTGAATCTTGAGGAAGGGTATCATAAACCCCTTGAAATCATTACCCCCTATGAGGTGATTGGAAATGAATAAACATAAAGAGCTTCTTTACCCGAAATCTCTTCAGGAGGTTTGGCAGTGGAAAGCGGAAAATTCAAGAACTTTGAAAAATTCGAAGGTTGCTGAAGACTTAATAAAAGTCAACGAAATCTCCTTAAACCTCCAGCTAAAAACTTATTCTCGTTGACCCTGCAGCGTGAAAAGCGTTTGGCGTTCCGAAAAAGGGGTCATAGTGGGTTTATTCAAGGGCCTTTTCAAATCGTTTAACGGGGCGTTCGAATATGACTAATTTTGCATCAAAGTTATAAGGAGACCAACTCCCCATCCATTCTTGGAGATTCTCCATTTCAGCAATTAGGTATAGCGATTCAACAATTGGTTCACTAATTGTCGATCTGCTTTGAATACTGATTCTGGTTTCTGGGGGATTGATAGAATATGGGTGTTTTCGAATGCCGTATTTTTAATTTTTAGGTTGTAGGCGCAATGCATCAGATGTTCGAGGTTTAGGACATCCTCACAATTGTAGGCCAGCAAGGTATCTAAAGCCGTTTTTTTGCCTTTTTTATATTCCCTCCACAACAGGACAGCGAAATAGCCATCAATACCCTCGACATCATCACGAGACAACCCAAATTGCTTCTCGCATCCCTTGAGCCCGCCTTTATAACCCAACTGGGCGAGCACAAAACGAAGATCAATTTGGGAGTGGGATAGTTTGACGTTAAACGTGCCTTCAATAAAGGGGATATCGAAGCATCGACCGTTATAGGTAATGATAACGGAATATTGTTGCAAATCAGGAACGAGTTGGTCTAAATTCTGGCCATTAATGTAGTGTTTGATTTGCTTTCCATCATAAAGGACACAGGTGGTAATGGTTGAATAGCCAATATCAAGCCCAGTTGTCTCAATGTCCAAATAGACAGCAGAGTCTTTGAACTCCCGAAAAAGTCGCCAATGCTCAGAAGATCGAAGGTTTCGAGAAAAGTACGCATGATCTTGGGTATCGAGGGCATTTTTAGAATGAAGAAGTTCGTCTTCAATTCGTTTTCTTTTTGCTTTTGACAAAGATGTGTCTCCGGCAGAAAGCAACATTTCCCAAGAGTGAATCCCTTCATCCCAGAGTTTTTTTTCGGCTTTATCTCCAACGCCCTTAATATGACAAAATGAGTTAGCTAGCATCGAGGTTTTGATTATAACACCCCCACTCATGCGGGAGCGAGCGAGAACCGATAACGCCAACGACCTTTTGCGTCACAGATGACGCCACTTCGATAATTCGACATTATACTTTCTTTCTACAAATCCTGTGCCAGAAGGAACTAATTTTCCCGCAATAATTGATGTAATGACATCATTTGTTTTTTGTACTCTTCCCCAAAGACCTTCTTGTGTTAATACTGCCTTGGCTCGTCCCGTTTGCTTGATTTTATTAAACATACTTTTACCATATAGAGATGTCTCGTTGATTCCAAGGATAACATAGGAGTACCGCACTTTTGTTGACTTCAAATTTAAAAGTGGAACAATTTGTCCGTGATGATAATCCGGATTGTTATGATCTTCAACTCGGGCCCATTTGGAGAGCAAATATACGATCATCAATAAGTGATTAAGTCGAACATTCAGATTTGCATCGGAGAATATGCGTTCTAAATGCTCCAACATTAGCAAACGGTAGCTATTAAGGTTGGATATATGACTGAATGAAATGATATCTAAGTCCTTTTTAGTTTCTAACTGGATACGACCTTCTTTTAAAAAGGATGTAAACTTTCCCATCACCGAAAACACTAATTTAAGTGACTCTACATCGTGAGCATTTCGATAAAGGTCGACAATGGCTTCACCGAAAGCTTGAGCGGTGAGTGTTCCGACTGCCTCTCCAACGCTGACATCTTGGACTCCATTCATTGTTTCGCCATAACATTTAAGGCAAACTCCTTTTTTAGCATGACAGTTAAGAATACTTCTAGCTACATCTATACCGCTTCTCAGATCATCTATCTCACATTGATCTGGCAGGGGGCTACAGCAGTCAATCTCTGTGATAGAGATATCACCTAATGCTGTTTGCAATGTTTTATACAGTAAAAAGATTTTGGCAGGAATTGCATAATAATCATTGTCTTCATCGGGGGTTGCATCATATTGGACATTCCAATCAGCATATTGACTCTTGGCTCCTCGGAACATATTTCGGTAAAGCAAAGATCTTCTACTATCAAGACATGAGTTAAAGTATTCAAATGAACTTGGTGAATGATTATTTATAGTCATACCATCCGTTTCTGTCACAATTTCTTTAGAAAAATCATAGATAGAAACCAGAAGGTCTAATAAATATTCTGAGCCACAGTAAGCATAGTAATCACTAGCAATTAAGGTTATCTTTTCATAATTGAATTCATCATCAAAATAGTCATACGAGTACCCACTCTTCTTGAAATATGACAGGAAGATTAGATTGATTAATGCTCGACCGATAGTAGTATGAAAGACCTTATTCCCCCACGGAATGATAACGTTCTGGCTATAACCATAACGATTTTTCAATAAAGGCAACTCTTCGCACAACGCAACTATTTCATGACCATTTTTAACATTTTCTCGAGTTATCCATGATAACTTAGTCGATAATAATGGTGGAATTATGAGGCTTCCATCAAACAGGGTAAAAAAGTGTTCACTGGGTGACAGAAGGATCGATGTTTCTGTTTGAGCTTCCGTTGATAAAGGCAAATGTATTTTAACGGAGTATTCGGACTCATTCATCTCAAACATCGAATATATTAGTGGATGAACATGGACAGCATTGTCGTTACACAACCTTGGCCAAAGTCCGTACATTCTTCCGATATTAAGTGTATTTTTAGGGGATACGATAACCTGATGTTCGCTTACAACTTCATCCAAAATATCATCAATAATTTCTTCGCTTCTTTCTATCATTCTCTTAGCAGCCTTCGTATTTTGAACATATTCTTTCTCGATCAAACGTCTGATAACAAATGGTTTAAAGATTTCTAATGCAATTTTTCGAGGAATACCACATTGGTGCGGAGGAAATGCATCATCTTGTACACACGTTGTCGACGCAGAATAATCGACATTATTAGCACTAGATTGTGTAAGCCGAGATTTAATAACATCTGAGATTGACTTTAATGCACGACCATTTGAACCCGTTACGACTCTTCCTCTTACTCCATTATTAAATAGAACATCAACTGCTTCTTGAAGCATTCGCATTTCATTTTTTACAATCATGTTCGGTGCCCCGATTTCAAGCAAACGGCGAAGACGATTGTTATGATTAATTACTCTTCTATAAAGATCATTCAGGTCCGACGTTGCGAATCTACCCCCTTCAAGATGTACCATTGGGCGCAAATCTGGAGGTAACACGGGTAGAACATCAAGTACGAGCCATTCTGGCTTGGCCCCACTACTAAGAAAACCCTGAACCATTGCTAAGCGATGTAATAACTTTTTTTTCTTATCGGTTTTAGAGTAGATCAATTCACGCTGTGTTTGGGATCGAAGCTCTTGTAAGTCAACTTTTTGGAGAAGTACCTTTATGGCTCTTGCCCCAATATCAGCCGAAAACTTATCACCGTATTTTTCTTTCATCTCAAGATATTTTTGTTCACTAAGTAGAGTCTTTTCGCCGAAAACTGCTTCGATCTCAGGTAAAACTTCCGTAACAATATAGCTTTCATAATATATGACTTCACTTAACTCCTTGAGAGTTAGATCCAAGAGTAAACTCAAGTAAAATGGAACGGCATTCAAGAACCAAATATGGGTGATTGGTGATGCTAATTCTATATGCCCCATGCGTTCTCGACGCACTTTTGAGTGAGTTACTTCAACTCCACATCTCTCACAAACAATTCCTCTATATCGAACACGTCTGTACTTTCCACATGCACATTCCCAATCAGTTACGGGCCCAAAAATACGTTCACAGAAAAGACCATTACGCTCTGGTCTAAATGTTCGATAATTTATTGTTTCAGGCTTTGTGACTTCGCCATGAGACCAATTTCGAATTCTTTCTGGCGAAGCTAATCCAAGGAACAATGAACGTATATCAAGTGGGGGCCTATTTAGGAGCTCAGCTTGATACTTAGCTAAAGCTGCCTTTTCTTCAGCATCTATTTTGTCTTCTTCAGAAAGAGAATCCGGTTCATCTAACGAAGCTTCCATCTCAGGACTCAAGATTAGACCTCATTACTCAGCCAAGACTTCATATACAGTAGTGGCATCTTTAAAGTTAACACCCAAAGCTTTGAAGTGGGCCTTGCCACAAGACACTTTTTTATTCTCTGATTCACGGCGCTTGCTCTTGTCTAAAGTGCTTTTTGTTTCCCTTACGAGATAAAGCTTCTCATCATCTTCGACAACAACAGCCCAGTCAGGATTG
>CAIWAN010000057.1 GCA_903910705.1 uncultured Candidatus Marinamargulisbacteria bacterium | reverse complement strand
TAAAGGAATAAAAATTGGCAAATAAAGATTATTATGGCATTTTAGGGGTTAGTAAGGGTGCGTCCGAAGCAGAACTCAAAAGTGCCTATCGCAATTTAGCGAAAAAGCATCATCCTGATGCCAATAAGGAAAAGGGCTCTCAAGAGAAATTCAAAGAGATCAATGAGGCTTATCAAGTGCTCAGCGATCCTTCAAAACGGAGCAACTACGACCAGTTCGGTTCTGCTGAGGGTCCCCAGTTTGGTGGGGGCGGTGGTTTTAGTGGCGCTCAAGACTTTGGCGATATTTTCGGCAACTTTAGCGATATATTCGAAGGATTTGGATTCGGTGGACGATCCAGTCGACAGAGTCAAACCCCTTCACGTAGACGGGGTGAAGACATTCGCGTGGATACATCCATTACGCTTGAAGAGGCGGCCAAAGGGGTTGAGAAAGAAATTCATATTCGCCATTTAACGGCGTGTGAAACCTGTTCTGGAACGGGGTCGCGCGGTAAGAAAGCCGCGGAGTCTTGCAAAACCTGCGGTGGCCGAGGCGAAGTCCGTCAGACCCGTCAGACGATGCTGGGGAATATGAGTACTGTTATGGCTTGTCCGACTTGTCATGGTGAAGGGCAGACAATCACAGATCCTTGTGGTGATTGTGGTGGAACCGGACGATCGGCTCGCAGTAAAACAATGAATGTAAAAATCCCTGCTGGGGTGGATGAAGGGTCGAAGTTACGGGTGACCGGTGAAGGGAATATCGGACAACGGGGCGGCGAACGAGGGGATCTCTATGTTTATATCGATGTTAAACGCCATGCTCAATTTGAACGAGATGGCAGTGATATCCATAGCCCCTTAAATGTGACCTATGCCCAATCAGCGATCGGCGATGAGATCGACGTTAACACCTTGCAGGGTGTTATGAAGCTTAAGATTCCCCCAGGTACACAATCGCAAACGGTCATGCGTTTAAAAGGCAAAGGAATGCCGCACTTGCAGCATCATGGAGCGGGTGATCATTATGTGGTCATCCATGTGGAGACGCCTAAAAATCTTTCCCCGGAAGAACGAACAGTGTTAGAATATTTTGCTGCGCTGCGCAAAGAAAAAGGAACGGCAGGCAAAATCGATTCGTTGAAAGAAAAGATGAAAAAGATTCTAAAATGAAAGAACTTGGCAAACATTTGATTGTTGAGTTGTACGAGTGCGACCGTGAGATTATCAATGATCTGAAAGCCGTCGAGACTATTATGATCGCGGCGGCTATTGCAGCTAAAGCCACCGTCGTTGAGCATCGGTTCCATAAATTCGCCCCACATGGGATTAGCGGGGTTCTCATCATCGCGGAATCCCATTTTGCGATCCACACGTGGCCAGAGTTTGGCTATTGTGCCGTGGATATCTTTACTTGCGGCAACTTGACGGACAATTCCGCTGCCCTTGAGACACTAAAAAAAGGGTTCAAATCTAGCCATTATTCGGCAATCGAGATGAAGCGGGGTCTCCTGAACCTTCCGGATGAACAGATCAGACATAAACCCGAGGGAGCGTAGCCCTTTGAATTGGTTTACAGAGACCCTTGAGACATCGCTAGGACGACAAGTTCAGATCGAGTATAAAAAAATCCTGACATCGAGTCATTCAGATTTCCAACACCTGGAAGTATTTGAAACCGTGCCCTATGGTAAGATGTTGGTGCTTGATGGGGTTATTCAGCTGACTGAGTTTGATCATTTTGCTTACCATGAGATGCTCATTCATGTTCCGATGAATGCCCATTCTAACCCAAAGAGCTTATTGATCGTGGGCGGGGGAGATGGAGGAGCCTTAGCAGAAGCCGTGAAATATCCCTCGTTAGAAACCATTATTCTTTGTGAGATCGATAAAACGGTGATCGATGTGTCTCGCAAACACTTCCCCGAGTTTGACAAAGCCTTTGATGATAAGCGAGTAACAGTCATTATTCGAGATGCCGCCGAGTATATAAAACACAAAACGAATGCCTTTGATGTGATCGCCATAGACTCATCGGACCCCATCGGTCCAGCCGAGATCCTCTTCCAAGAAGCCTTTTACCGTGATGTTTTCAGCGCACTTACCGAGGATGGGGTCGCCGTCAGCCAGTCTGAATCCATGTATTATCATCAGGACTTTATCGCTGAGCTGTTTGCTCAAAACAAGACGATCTTTCCCGTTAATGAGTATTATTACACCCTTGTTCCAACCTATCCAAGCGGGACGATCGGTTTTTCCTTTTGTTCGAGATCATCTGGCCCAACGACCCATCTTCAGGCCGATCGTGTTGCCGAGTTGACAGGGCTGAGGTACTACTCCGAAGCCATTCACCGATCGGCGTTTGTTCTTCCCGTTTTTTTGCGAGATAAATTAGCTCGCTGAATCCTTTTTTAATCAAAAAACCGAGTATCCATTTACCCAAACGAGCCCAAACGGTACACTAAATACTAGAGACCGCCATGAGGGGATAAATGAGGAAATATCGGCCTAAGCCCGTTACATTAAATAAACCATCGTTACTGCCGTGGGCGGCAGGGCTTGTCTTGATATTAGTGGCAGGCCTTATATCTGCGCGTCTTATTCAGCTGGCGCAGACACCCATTTATGTTCAAAAACAGCAGTTCTTTCAGCATCGGGTTGATCAAACCCTCAATCGAATGATGGGGCATGAGCACTACGTGATCAACGTGAGTGTTCAGTTGTCAGAAGTGAAACGCGAACTGCAGCGAGTTCAGTATACGCCTCGAAATATTACCGAAAGAATTGATCAGACGTTCCGGTTCCCTGTTAGTGAAAAGGAGAATCAACCCGCTGTGATGAAGGCTCCCGATTTTGACCCCCAAGAACGTCTTCCAGGGATATCTCCACGGCCGGCTAAAGCGCCTGTTTCGATCTTGCCGGGCTTCCCCATCCAGAAGCGTGGAGTCGTTGAAAACAGAGAGGCGCAAAGTCATCAGACCCACATAAAACAGTTTTTCAATGAAAACAAAGAGACGATCGTATACCCAGAGTCGATTATTGATCATCTGTCGGTCAGCGTTATTCTCGATCAAGATCGGTTGAAAGAATTGAATATCACAACCGAAGATGTGAGTGGGGTTATCCGTTCAACCATTGGGTTTCTTCCCGATAGAGGGGATACGATCAAGATCGTCGCTTATCCCTTTAAAGGCTGGCTCTATTGGGTAAACCAGTGGGGGCATTTGGCGATTAACAAAGCACAAAAGGCACAGCATCAAATTTTAGCTTTACTGTTCGTCCTTTTGGTTGCTGGGAGCATAATGAGCGTTGGGCGATGGGCATGGCCCCGCTTGAAACGACATCAGGTCTTAAAAAGACAAGCCTTAAACGCAACCCGACCTGAACCCTCCGATCGGATCGATTTCCAAACAAAGAGTCAATTAGACGAACTTGCCTTAATGGCGCAGCGTCAGCCGCAAGCATTCATTTCTGCGATCAATCGTTGGCTGGCCTCTTCCGAGGTGAAATCATGAGACTGACAACAGAGCAAGTCCAAAAAGCAGCGGTTCTTTTCTTGTCGCTTGAAAAGATAGCTCCGGGTGTTATCGAACCGATCATTTCGGGCATGGAGTCAGATCATGCAAAAACCATTCTCGGGGCAATGAGTGAAATGAACTGTCTATCACCAGAACGATGCCAGTCTGTCATTAAAGAGTTCTATGCGGTCGCCTTTGACAATGAGTCGATCTATGGAGGGAGTGGGGTTACCGCTCGCATCGCCACTGCGGTTTTTGGTGAAGACCAAACGTCCGCCATTATTAAAAACAACAAAGACCGTTTCCGGTTTCTAGACAACGTTTCCGATGAAGACATTGTTCAATTCCTTGGGACAGAGACCAACCAAGCCAAAACCCTCCTCTTTCATTTCTTGAGCCCTAAAAAAGCCTCGCAGGTTCTACTGTTGCTAGGGGATGACCCTGTCGTTTTTTCCCTGGACAAAGGGGTCAGTGTTCCCTCGCCCGATCTGCTTGATGAGGTTGAGGTGGCGTGGGCTGCTTATTTTGATCGACTTCAGCAAGAGCGATCCTCGTCAGATGATGCGAGTGTTCGTAAGATTGCCAGCATGATCGAGTATTTGCCCAAATCACGTAGAGAGTCTCTACTTAAAGGCTACAGTCAGCGCTCACCCGAACTTGCACAGCGGTTGAGACAACTGGTCTTTACCTTCGATGATCTAATGGATTTACCGGACGAAACACTTCGAACGATGATGTCCGCCTCCTTTGATTATCGGCATGTGGCTCACCTCCGACTTCAACTTCAAGAAGATTGGGTGGCTAAGATCAATCGATGTATGACCGATAAAATGTTGTCGAGGGTGGATATCGAAACGTCAGGGTTGACCTTCGATCAAGAGCGAACGGACGAAGCAAAGCGATATTTTATGGAGACTGCACGAAAACTTGAGCAGGAAGGGCGCGTGACGTTGCGATGCCAGAACTAGAGTTGTTAGTAAAAAAAATGGCATTGCTCCTCAGTGACTCGGTTTCGGGGCAACTCCAAACGCATTTCACCTGCCGTTTCTTTGGGAAAAAAATGATCCCGTTTCAGTCGATACAGCAGCTTGAAAGCGACTACTTTACCTTTTCACTCTACAATTCAGACAAAGCGCCCATTCTTATTGCCGTTGATGCGCCGATCATTCATCGACTTTCGAATCGATTGCTCGGCGGAGAGGGCGTCATAGAGCCCCGTGGTCGATCGACTTTTTCGGCTTCAGACAATGCACTGGGGCATCATCTTATTCATTGGACACAGGCCGCATTTCGTAAACAAGGCGTTTCCTTAAGTGTAGGGAAGATCGCCGAAAGCCCCAAGTTCTTTTATATCTATTTGCCCGACGAATTAGTGTGGCAGGTTGCTTTTGAAGTCAAGATCGGTCCGCATCAGGCGGGCATGATCTTTCTCTGTGTCGATCGCGATTTTCATTGGGATACTCAAGCGGAGCCTCAACCATGAAGTTTGGCGTCCTTTGCTTTTCCATAGTTGCCCTTCCTCTCGTTTTGGCCATCAATATTGGGGATAATGGTTTTGGATATCCCCGCCCGACCGATTATCCCCAAGGCACCCATGAAGTGAATTATGCTCAGGCCTATTTTAATCGGGGCGGATCCCTTCAATTAAAAGACAGTACGCGATTTCGATATCAACTCGCCGAACTGTTGTTACTTTCTTTCGAGAAAAAGTATCTCTCAAATAAACTAACAATGGGCCTACAAACCCACGTGAATACGGCGTGGGGACCCATGGATGTTGGGGTGAGAAATCTAGGCACAAGCTATGCCGATACGACGAGTCCTTTTGGTCAAGAATTTGTGACCTGTTTAGTGGACATGACAAAGTTGAAATTAACCTTAGGCGTTCAGCGTATGATCAATAATGGTGCCGACTATCTCGATCCGATCCTTTCTGCTCAGTCAACTTTTCTAGGTCGGTTTGAAATGGATGTGTTTTTGGAGAACCGAGCAATCGGGATCGGCTTATCGGTGCCCATCGATGATCGTTTGAGGGTCAGTCTTTTGGGAATGGCGCCTGTACCCAATCAAGATCAGATCGATTATCGGTCAGCTGAAATATCCTTTACGTGGTTGATGCAGCCTAGTCTTTCTCAAAATATGGCCAATCCCTTGAGTCAAGAGCAAGATCAAAAAATTTACGTTCTTCAATCCCGCTTAACGGCCATGGAGACGCTTTATTCGGAGACCTTTCAGAAAAAATTGCTCAATGAACTGCTCAGTCAACAACTGGTAGATCGCAAGTATACCGACAATGAAACGGATCGATTGAAATTAACCCTTCAGTCGCTCAAGAAAGGGACAGAATTGTTTTATGCCCGCGACTATGAGCATGCTTCTGAGGAATATCAAAAGGCAAATACGCTCTATCCGAATTTGCCGGTTGTTCACGCGAGCTTGGGTAGTTTGCATTATGTAATGGGCCATTTTGAAAAGGCCAAGCTTGAATGGCAATTATGGCTATCTTTAGACCCCACCAGTGATGAGGCCCGTGAAAGCCTTGCGAAACTCCAGAGAGAACATCCTAACCTTTTTGCGGCGGAGGGAGCAGCGAAATGATGAGAACGTTCATTATGATCAGCCTAGTCCTGAGCCTTTCTCTGTCGGCGGTGTTTAATCGGGTGAATACAAACATCAATACCCCCATTGTCAAGTCAGGGGCCATGGGGCAAGTGGGGATGGGGGGCAGTAGTGCACCGTATCTTGACGGCAGCAACACGGTGTGGGAAGACGATTATTTTCTCAACTACCAAGTGACCGACGTTTTGCAAGTGGGGATCACGCGTATTCATGCCGCGAGTACTGTTGCCAATATGCAGCTTATTGTGGCCAAAGACATTGTTCCCTTGATGGATGTAGCCATTGGGGTCGAGCAGATCACCGGACGAGCAAAAGACTCCACCATCGAGACGATCGCTGAAGACGTTTCAAATGCCATGAGTGCATACGTTGTAGCAACCTCCCATCAATGGCCATGGGAATATACACTGGGGATAGGTAAAGGGAGGTTGAATCCTATCTTTTTTTCGGCGTCCTATTATTTCTCAAAGGATATCCAAACCTCTCCCCGATGTAGTGTCGAATATGACAGCAAAGACTTTAATTTAGGACTTCATTTCCCCCTGAATGGATCGCTTGCACTTAATGTCGCCTTAACACAGCTGCCTGCGCGGACGGGCAACAATCCTGCCTATGGTTCAAGTGTGCCGTTTGAGACATTGAGCGTGGGTTTTGATTATTCATTCAATCTCTTTTCGTCATACAGTGAAGAGCTCGGGCGAATGGCCAATAAACTAAGAGATATAGACGATAAGAGTGTGTTCTTAAAGGACAAGCTTAATGTGATGATCTCGAATGCCGATCAGAGCGAACAGATTTTAACTGAAATAAAAGAGAAGAAAACTCTGATCATGAACGAGCTGGTCAAAGCCTTGGATGACGCCAAAGCACAAAAAGATCGTTTTAAGTCCGATATCAAATCCCTGCGTGAGTTGATCGTTTCAGATGGATTTAAAGGTGTCTCTCAGCTCAAGGAAGATGTCTTAAAATACTATTACCGAGCCCTTCAATATTATTATGATGAGCAGTACCCCGAAGCCATCGGGGAGCTCTCAAAGGCCAATCTTATCAATAGTCAGATCCCTGAGATCCATATTCAAATGGGCTCGATATATTGGACAATGGGGCAGAAGCAGTCTGCCATTACGGCATGGCGTAGAGCGTATGAACTAGACAAAAACAACGAAGTGTTGAATACTTTCCTTCAAGACCACCATATCGATGTGAAACTTTGGGAGGCAAAATAGATGGCCATAACACCCGTTGATATGTCGTCGTTGGCAAACCAGCGTTCTGACTTGTCTAAGGTGGCCAGTGATGACTTCTTGAGGATCCAACAACAACAGCTTGCTCATTTAATCCAAAAAGATCAAGCCGAACACGAGATGTCGACAAAGATGGTGGAGGGCGCTGATGAAGTGGTGATCAATACCGATCATGCACCATCACGACAACCCTATCGAGAGGAAGAAAAAGAACCATCGACCGTCGATGTTGACGCGCAAGAGCCTGAAAATGTTGAGTATGTTGTGTATAATGATCCTGAGCTAGGCAATGCCCTAGACTGGAGGGGGTAGACATGAAACGTACCTTGACCATTCTGTTGTTATCGATCCTCAGTGTGTCTTTAGGCGCAAGTGTTCAGTTCTCAGCCAAGGAGACCCTCTATCAAGGCAAAAAGATCGGGGAAGTGCAGGGAAATGGGCTGACCGTCATGCGACTCTTGTCTAAAGAAGGAGCATTATCGCCCTACGGACGCGCGCAGGTTGTCGCCGAACGATTATCTCAACGGATCACCGCATTAACCGACTTCGAGAAGATCCGCTTTTCCTACCCAAACGATATTTACACGGCCATTCTGGATAAAGATAAACTGTTCTCCATTTATCCCGAAGAGGTGGCTGCAAACGGCTCAACGCCGGAGAGCTTAATGTCAGACTGGATAAACAATATTAAGCGTATCGTTGCACAAGGGCCCAAACCGATCAGAGTTGTACAAGAAATCCAAGGCACGTCAAACCTAGCAGAAAGCGTTGTTTCTAATCAAGTCGAAGAAGCCTTGCAAGATCAAAGTTTTGTGGAGCAAGAGCGTCTAAAACGAGAGGTCGCTCTCTTGCGTGCGGGTCTGAAAAGCCTCAAGCGGCAATCCAGTAGCCCCATACTGCCTATATCCTTAATGGTTAGTTTCTTTTTTGTCGGAGTGTTAGGTTTCCTCTATTGGCGAGTGAATAAGAAGCTCGGTAGTCTAGGGGTTCTTGAGAAAACCAATCGGTTGGAAGAGCTGGAGAACTCAGTGAGTACCTTGATGCGAGAGCTTCATGAAACGTCTGATAATGTTACGGAAAAAGCCAAGGCGGTTTTGGGTGAGCTCGATAAAAAACTGATCGAGGCAAAGACATTATCCATTCCTGAACAACGACCTGTCGCAGAAATTCCTGAACCGCTTCCCATAGAAAAGGAACCTAAACGTGAGCCCCAGATGATCCTTGAGGAGCCTGTTCCGCAACCTGTTGAACCCCCTCCGATCCCAGTGGTTGATAAACCCGAGCGATCTTTGGCTGAGCAACTCGCCGATGAGATCGAGCATACCGAAGAGGCGGCTTCCGAAACAGCCGAATCACTGTTTCTTGATGATGACATGGATCCTGATCTAAAGTCGGAAATTGAAAGCATTCTAGCCAATGATTCGATGACAAAGAATGAAAAGGTCGTCGCCTTGACGTCGGTGGGTACAGAGTCAGCCGAGGTTGCCCGCTATCTCAATATGGGTAAAGGTGAGGTCGATCTGATTCTTCAACTGACAAAGTAGACAATTCGCACAGGTTACATGATA
Organism: uncultured Candidatus Marinamargulisbacteria bacterium; assembly: GCA_903910705.1. GTDB lineage: Bacteria > Margulisbacteria > Riflemargulisbacteria > GWF2-35-9 > GWF2-35-9 > CAIWAN01. Next base: position 40,667 of record CAIWAN010000057.1, on the reverse strand, counting down.
TAATGTCGCATCCGCGCTTGTAGCTCAGTGGATAGAGCATCGGGCTTCGAACCCGTGTGCCGGGGGTTCAATTCCCTTCAAGCGCACCACTAATTACGATCGGCCATGACGCAGTCATGGCTTTTATTTGTTTAAATAATGGGTGATATATTCGTCCATACTTTCAATAGGGACGTATCCAGGGATCTTTTCAATAATAATATTATTGCTATCAAGAATAAAGGTAAAAGGAACCCCTCTTATTCCAAAATACTTTGACATGTCTGACCCCGCGATAAGGACGGGGTAAGTGATTTTATCGCGGGCGATTAAGGCCTGGATCATTCGTGGGTTATTATCCAAGAACAGGGCAACAAAACCGACTTTTTTAATTCCGAATTTTTGCGATAAACGAGTATAGTCCTTCATTTCTTTTAGGCAATAGGGGCACGTGAGCGTCACCAGTGAAACTATTGTTAGCTCATTTTCTTTTGTGATCTGATGAAGCCATGCAGGTTTTTGATTGAGTTCCGTGAGTTTAAAGTTAGGGATCGATTGAGCAAAAAGAAGTGTGCTTGCCAAAACAAAACCCCAGATAAATTTCATAAATGCCCCCCTTTGAATAACATCCAAATCCCTATTACAATAAATATCATTCCCCCTAATTTTTCAAGGATCAGACTGTATTGTTTCCCCCAATTGATCAATGACAGGGCTTTACCCCAAACAAATGCCGTAATGATGAACGGTACCGCTAATCCGGATGCATAGATAAATAGCAGCAACATGCCCTGCCAAATTGATTTTTCTGATCCAGCAAGAATAAGAATACTTGTCAGGATCGGGCCGGTACAGGGGGTCCATCCCAAACTAAAAACAACGCCAAATAGAAATGCACCCCAGAGTGTTCCTTTGTTGGTTGAAGTGTGAATGCTCCATGATCGAGAAAAGAAGCTCCATTTTAAAAAGCCGACCATGTAAAGCCCCAAAATAATGATGAGCAAGGCGCCAGAGAGGAGTAGAACCCCTGTATAACGAGTTATGAATTGGCCTAAAAGGGTCGCTGAAGCACCAAGTAATACAAAGATAATCGTAAACCCGATAATGAAGGCGCTGGTGTTTCGAATTAACAACTTCGTGACCTGCTGGTGTGACTGAGTGGGATCCTTAAGTTGCTGTAGGGTTAAGCCTGAAAAATAGAGGATGTACAGGGGGATAAGAGGCAACATGCAGGGCGATAAAAAGGATAGAAGCCCCGAAAAAAAGGCGATGAACCCATTAACATGCCCATTGATCAAACTGCTCACAATGGTTTAGATGATCCCTTGGCAAAAAAGATACATTTTCCGCAATAGTAGTGCAAATTTGACGATTATTTGATAATCTTACGAAAGTAATTTGGGTTTTTTGATCAGTAAAAGGGGGCAATCATGGCAAGTCAATTAGATGGGGCGATTGGACATAAAATAAACAAAATAGCGAGTAAAGTGGTCGTGGGGATCATTATTGCGGTTATTCTTTGTCTTCTGGGTGTTGCCTATTTATTTACCTTAATGAGCGCAATTGTAGATAAAGAGGTCATCGTTTCTCAAGAGATATCCGTTATCAAAGAGGCCGTCACCGAGATGGACGCTCAGATGAACATGTTTCTTATTAAGGACCTTTCTGCTGAGGCGATTGCTTCGATAAAAAGAAACCTTTCGATCCAAGAAAAAACAAAAAATGAAGCCTTCCAAGTTGTGGAGAAACTCTACAAAAGCAAAAAAGAATCAACGGCGATCAACGCATTGCAGGATCGATGTGTCGGAGCGAATAAAACACGAGCGCAATTTCTTCTACTAGTGAATGCTTACGAGCAAACGCCTACAAATGAGTCGTATAAGGCCATGTATGATTATATGATTACGACTATAGATAAAGGCGTAACAGCCTCCCGCCTAGAGCTGGATGGACTATTAAAAGATGTAGGGAAAAAGATCCACCACGATTCCGCGGTAATGATAGGCATCATTGTTGCTTGTTTTTTCCTGCTTCTATTTGGTGGGGGATTCGGTATCTTCTTTTCTCGCTCGATCGCCAAGGTCATGAATAAGTTGATCGCTGAGCCGCTACAGCAGCTTGAAATAATCGCGAATGCCATGGCTTCTGGGGACTTGAGAACATCGATTCCTGTTGATCTGATCGATCGTCAGGATGAGGTGGGAACATTAGCATATTCATTCCGATATTTGATCGCCAACTTGCAGTACTTTTTTGCTAATGCTACAAAAACGGCAGAGGCTACGTCCAATGCCGCACGAGAGATTGCCTCTATTTCCGGTCAGATTAGTGTGGCGGCCAATCAAGTATCGATGGCCGTTCAAGAGATCGCAACGGGGGGGCAATCGCTTAGCGATATAGCATCAGAAACAAAGCACGAAGTAACGGGCCTTATTTACTCGATTAATGCTATAGCAGAAGCTGCTCAGGATACAGTCGTTAAGGTGTCTGCAGCTAATGAAGCGGCTCAAAAAGGCTCACATGCCGCCTCGGTGACTATTGATGAAATGAACAATATTCAGCAGTCAGTTAAAGCCATCGCTAATCGAACGGAAGGATCGATGAAAGATATTGAGAATAATATTTCCAAGTCAGCAACAAAAGTAACGGAACTCGTTACCCATCAGAGCAAAATTACTCAGATTACCGATGTCATTTCTGGCATCTCTAATCAGACAAATCTATTAGCGCTTAATGCGGCCATCGAGGCAGCGCGTGCAGGGGAAGCGGGTAAAGGTTTCGCGGTGGTTGCGGATGAGGTTCGAAAGCTAGCCGAAGGATCCCATCAAGCCACGCTTCAAATCAATGAGCTCATCGAAGCCACGCAGAAGAAGTCTGAGGAGACGGAGCATGAAATGAGTGGAACCAAGGAGATGATCCTTATGGTTTCAGATTCCATAAAAAAAGATATGGACGAGATCTTTTCACGGATCACTCATAGTAATGCAGTGGTTAATGAAGCACTAAATGCATTGGATATTATCGCTCAGCGGGTTGTAGAGGTTGCTTCTCAAGTGGAGGAGATCTCTGCTTCGACAGAAAATCAGTTGGCAAGTTCTGCAAAAGTAGAAGAATCAATTATTAATGTAAGTGCCGTAGCCGAAGAATCTGCCGCTTCAAGCGAACAGGCTTCTGCATCAATGCAGGAGACAAATGCTTCGATAGATAAAGTGTCTTACTCATCCCAAGAGTTGTCTAAAGAAGCCCTGTCGCTTAAAGCCATAATTGCCACCTATAAGTTTGATGCCCATAAAGCAAAAACCAGCATAATTGAACTAGCGATCTATGATCACCAATCCTTTATTGCTCGATTAGAAAGATTATTGATGGGGCAAGCGAATATAGACCTTGGAACATTAGCGGACCATCACACATGTCGCTTCGGGAAATGGTACGATGGAGCGGGCAAGAATGAATACGGTCATACAGAGACTTTTAAGAGTCTATTAACCCCTCATGAAAAAGTTCATGCTTTAGGGAATGAACTTGTTAGACTTCATCACGCAGGGCAAAAAGATAGTGCACAACAAAAATTGGTTGAGGCCAAGAATTATTCATCGATAGTGGTTGGCCTATTGGAGAGACTGATCGCCGCCGCCTAGTTCAATTACGGTTCTTAAAATAATGCTCGCCCTGTCAAACTGTTGTCGTGGGCGGGTCATTGTTGTATTTTTTCTTTTTCTTCATTTTTCTTTTGCCCAAGATCTTCAAGGGTTAAATGTAGATTATAGCGATCTCGTAGACAGAGGCGTCTTGATCCGTACGGGGCAGAGTTTGGGTTCCGCTTTAGCTAGCAATCATCTTAAGGGAGCGTTACAGCCCTTTCTAGACAAGTATTCCTATCTATTGGAATATGCGATAGAGCTTGTAAATAAAGAATCCCCAACCTTTAGAAATGTTGTCGAGAATTACCCCGTTGGAACCGAGCAACCGGCATGGGTCGCTTTGTTTCGAAGTGGACGCATGTCCGCCTATACGGACAACAAGAGAACGGTAAGACTCTTCCTCCAAGGGGCGACGCCTCAACTTGCTTATAACGCAAATTATTCGATCGTGAGACACCTGCTTAACACCCTCAAACCGGTATGGGGAAAACTACATGTTGAGGTCTATTCGTTCGAAAATGATTATCGCTCACTGTCGTTTAAGCTTAATCCAGAGCCGGTCATGATCAATGGCGCATATTTTGGTACACCCGCAGGAAAGACGCCACTTGATTTGGAGGGACTTCGAGACTTCTTTGCCATGGGAGGGCAACTCGAAGGGGCTCAGATCAATGAAAGAGCAGGGCTTTCGCTCTATTCTAAAGTGGCGCAACCCCAAACCCTGAATGGTTCCCCTGTGAAACTGGCTGATTTGTCGGTTGCTTATCGAGCTGTATTTCATGCAGGAGAAAATAAGGCCTTCATCAGTCTCGATCCGCATGTTGATGTAACCAAAGCCGCGGTGAATTTTGGAGGTTATCTCGAAGATACGGCTATCGGTAAAGTGGTTCTTGACGCCGATAAACGATTTAAAACCCTAACAAGTGGACTAGACCCCAATAATGGCAAAGATATTCGGATGACCACTCGTCAACATGTTCCCCTTTTTCTAACTGTGAGTGAACGGGAGGGGATGTCGGGACTTATCAATAATAAAGGGTGGATCAAAACAAGGTTTTGGTTTTATCCAGACTCCATCGAGGTTCAAACCGATCCCACAAAGCATTTCGCTCGAATTGTGACCCCACGATTTCTGGCCGATGCGGAACGAAGCCGAGATGATTTCGGATCATCTGCGGAATATATGAAAAAGAAAAAGGCTTTTTTGTTGCCCGCTATCCAAGCGAACATTGATGACCTTAATCGTAATTATTCTCAGTACGCCCAAGCGTTTAGAGAGTTTAGAGAACTCGAAACGGTAGGCCGTTTAATGGCCATTTGCAGTTGGCTTTTTAAGGTTGATCCCCAAGGCCTTGATCTGGATGCCTTGTTGTCGGTCAAAATCCCCACCGTTCATACCGAACGTGAGAGGACGCAACTTATTGCGGCCTCAACGCTAAACCCTGAGAAGAATCGGCTAGACATCACGTACTTAACCCCTGAGTTAGATAAGTCCATTTCGACCTATTTCAACGACACAAAAGACTTAGCCCACTTTCTTTCGGAGAAGTCGGGGCAAGAGGACGCTTTACGCATCATGAATAGTAGAGGCCATCAACCTGTCCGAACGCTGATCCATGAACAAAAGGATCTACAGGCTTTTGCTTTATTTGCAGGGGAGAGAAAGCGACCCATGGCGGCTATCCGATTGGAAATTAGCCAATTGGAAGAAGAAAATAAAGCCTTAACCGAAAAGAGGAAGGAATTGTCTTTGCTTCAAGAACAGATCAAAGATTCTCCGAATATGACACATGAGCTCTTTAACGCCGAAGTGGAAGCCTATCGGGCCCGATCGGATCGATTTAATGAACGAGTGACTGATTTTAATCAGGCTCAATCGAAAATAACCCCGCTTCTCGTCGAGGTGGGGGGAGGGATCAATCTTGAATCAGAGAGCTTCAAAATGAGTACGGTTCAAAACAGCCCCCTGTTAAAAAGTTTTAAGGCCGTTGTGATAAACACTAAAACAGATTGGACGGAGAGTCAGAGTGGAGAGAAATGGGTGACCAATAAGGTCAGACAAACAAGGATTGAAGTTCAACCCCCGACACTGTTTACTCAACCTACGACTAAAAGGGTGCGGATCGAGCGTCACGTTGATGTGTCAAAGGCAAGAAAAAAAGTTAACGTGGATTCGGCAATAGTTGTCAGGTCAATAAATGCCGAGAGCGGCAGCATAAAGGGCGAGTTTATTGACTCGCAGCATATCGTTTTTAAACGAATACGGGTACCTTAAAATATCTTTTCTAAAAACTTAAGCAGAATACTTTTAAAATGAACCATTTTCTCGATCACCTGCGCCTTCCATTGTTCGGAAGAGGGCTTAATGGGTGTAGGTCGATCCATCCCTAAATAGAAACGCTGATCGATCCTAGTTTATTTTTGTTCTCATCCTGTGCAGAAGCCGCTTGCCCGATATTATCGTTATTACTTGCAAAAACGCCGAGTTGACCTGCTTGTGCAGCGATAACCATTTCTTGCATTTTCTTGAGTTTTTCGTCTTCGGACACATTGTTAAGCCCTTTTGAGGCAAGCTCTTTTTCCATTTTATTGAGCATGTCTTCGGCCTTAGCTGCTGCGGCGGGATCGAGCTCTTTGAGCATACTGATCATATCTTTGAGTGCGGAAAGATTCCCAGGCTTTGAAGCGAGCATATCTTTTAGTTGTGATAAAACCTTCTCGGTGAGTTCTTTGGCTTTTTTTTGCTTCTCACTATCGAGCTTTTCCGGCCCACCTGTTTTAACTTGATCAATACTCCCCTGTACCATTTTGGCCCCCCTTATATGAACTATTATAGGCAGAATGTGTAATACGTCAAATGACCGACGTCTTCCCCCACTAACATAACGATTTTTGTCGGCTTTTCCTTGTATCTGTTTATTTGCATGCAACAGCAGTATACTGAGAAGATGACGTTTATTTTGATCGCCATGATTGGGCTAATATTGGGGAGTTTTTCACATACATTAGCCTATCGACTTTCACACGCCTTACCCTTATTCAGCAAACGTTCCCACTGTGATCTTTGTGGTGAGCCTGTAGGCATTGTAGCGCTTATTCCCATCGTTGGTTATCTGTGGCATCGGGGGCATAGCACCTGCTGCCATAAACCCATTGATTGGATGTATCCTGTCATTGAGCTTGCATCCTCAATGGTCTTTTTTGCGATTGCTTGGCATAACCCTTCTTTGGGTATCATGGGTCTTTTGATGGTTTGGTGGTTAGGGCTACTCGTAATGGGGTTAACAGATTATTGGACGCTTCAATTATATGATTCGATCATGTATCCATGGCTATTGGTTTCTGGGCTTATTTGTCTTATTCAGGGTGAATGGTTTTTTGCTGTTTTGGGTGCCGTTGTTTTGGTTGCCTTTGTTTTCGGGCTTGCCCGACTTTTAGAGGTCTTTCTTAAAAAACCGACCATGGGGGAAGGCGACTTCTATGTGCTCTTTGGTCTTTTTTTAGCACTTCGGGGTGCTTCGACTTTGGGGGTTATTTTGATCGGCTCCCTAATCGGGATTCTGTTGGGTGTTGTACTTAAAAAGAAGGAACTTCCGTTTGTGAGTTTGTTGGCTCTGGGTGCGGGGGTGCTTCTTTGTTTCAAAGTATGAAAAAAATAAAATCCGGAAATACACTTTTTGAGATGATGGTGGGGCTGGCTGTCATGGCGGTCTTGATGACGGCGATGCTGTTTGGGTTTAAAGCTATCTTAATCTCAACAAGTCTTCGGCATGAAGCGGTCGTGTTTGAAAAGTATTTAAATCTTGCTCAGCAGCAAGCGATGACTTTTCAGACCAAGGTTTGGGTCGAGGCGACGCCCCATCATTATGTCATTAAGTCGGATAGTGGCGAGGTGATTAAAGAACGTCTGATCCCCGACTCGATCACGTTGTCCGGTTATCGATTTGCCTTTACCTCTCGTCTGACCCCGACACAAGGGGGCACGTATGTTTTCAGGGCCGGTTCACGACAAGCGCGGGTGATTATTGATCCGGTTACGGGTCGGATAAGATTATCAAAATGAAGAAAAAATCTCCCCCAACCCCTCTTTACCAAAGAGGGGCGATTCACGAGGGATTTGTTTTAATGGAAACCCTCCTGTCTCTTGGACTCGCTATGGGGGTGTTGGTGATGCTGCTCCCTGCGTTTTCGAATTTGATGCAGATGGAAAAACGACTTCACCAAGAACGAGACGCCTTGCTCGCCTGTCGGGAACAGGTCATAACAGCCGAAACGGAGCCCCTTTCTTCCCTCAGTACCCACAGCGATTTTCGACTATCCCCACAAGGGGACAAAATTGCGGTGGAGATCATGAACCCTGAAGTAGAAGGGCTGGTTGTTTTACGATAACGTTAAATGGACTAATCGTACCGCCCCATATAGCAACGCATGATCGCCAAGCGCGGACGCTTTAATAACGGGCTCGACGAGGGAGCGCAGTTTGACCTGATCTTTGATGCGTTTTAGCCAGCTCTCCCCCAACGCCTCGATCATGCCGCCGCCTAAAATGAAGGCCTCGGGGTCGAGAAGGTTGGCGAGGCTGCCGATGCCTTCGCCGAGAGCCAGCGTGGCGCGCTTCATCGCCGCTTTAACGTCTTTATTGTCTTTGTCGAGCTGATCTTTTATCCAAGAGCTTTTCACCACCCCCTCAAACTTATAGCCGAGGGGTTCGAGCATTTTTTGTATCCCTGTTTTTGAGGCCAAGGCTTCGAGGCAGCCCTTTTCGCCGCAATTGCAAAGCGGCCCGTCGAGTTTAAGTTTCATGTGGCCGACTTCGCCCGCAATTTGATGCTGGCCGTGATAAAGCTGGCCGTTGAGGATAATGGCCCCCCCGATCCCTGTTCCCACAAAGAGCCCGACCACGTTTTTATAAGGCTTCGCGGCCCCTGCCCAGTGCTCACCGAGTAACCCCACGTTCACATCGTTATCGATGGCGATCGGGCATTTTAAGGTTTCGGCCAACACGGTTTTGAGTGCAAAATTCTTAAAGGGTAAGTTGGGCGAAAATCCGATCGTACCGCTCGCACGATCAATGCTGCCGGGAATGCCGATCCCCACCCCTTCAATGGGGGTATCCTTGGCAAGATCTTTGATCAAAGCAAGAATGTGAACGGTGATGGCTTCGGCCGTTGTGTCGTTCGGGGTTTTTATTTTCAGAGTGCGAAGCAGCTTGTTCTTTTCAAACGCGCCACCCAACATTTTGGTTCCACCAATATCTAAGCCGATGTACATGATGAGGACTCCTTATTCCAAACAGGTTATTTTATCGCCGACATGAACGTTCTCGTTTTCAATAAAATCATTACCGGAGAGTAGATATTTTTTTCCGACCATGACGATCAATAAGACGATCGCTCCATCACCTGTTTTAATGAGCGGGCCTTCGGGTGTCAACATCACAACGGTTCCCGCAGGGTCTGGACTTTCAAAGGTGATGGGCTTTGCTTGGTAAATAGCAAGGATGTCTTGTTTGTATTGAGCGAAGGCACCCGAGAACGGATTAATGGCGCGGATCCGATCAATAATGACATGAGTGGGCCAGTCCCAGTGAATAAAGTGGTCTTCTATCGTTGGCTTGGGGGCACGCTTGAAGGTTCCCTCAATTTGAGGGGTGGCGGGCAGAGGTTTGTCTGATTCGATAAGACCGAGTAGTTGATCAAGCATAGTGGCTGCAATACCTTCCTGCCGCGCAACGACCAACCCACACGTATCGTTGGGGTGAATAGGGATGCGGGTTTGGAGGAGGATATCGCCTTGATCAAAGTGCTGTGTGAGTCGATGAAAGGTCACGCCCGTTTCAGTCTCCCCGTTTGCAAGTGTCCAGAAATAGGGGTTATTGCCTCGATAATCGGGCAGTAGGGCGGGGTGCATGTTGTAAGCATGTTGGGTCAAAGCGAGAACCTCGGGCCCCAGTTTTTTATCAAAGGTATAGGTGATCAAGATGTCGGGGTTAAGGGCTGCAAGGGCTGCAACAAAGTCGGGTGCGTTTACATCAGCCGGCGCGAAGACAGGGATCTGATGGGCACTGCCGATCTGTTTCATGTTTTCGATATCTTGGGCCATCACAGGGGCGACGACCAATGCAACAGGGGGTGTCCCGCGTTCGATCAGTTTTCGAAGACCACTGGTTGCAAACTGGGTAATGCCAAAAAAGACCAGCCGCATCAAACGATTAGGATGTCATCCAAAAGGAGTGATAGGTCGAGTACGGGCGCTGAATGGGTGATCTTGCCGATACTGATCCGGTCGGGTCGTAATCGAGCGATAGAAATGATGCTTTCGAGGTTTACATTCCCCGACACCTCGATGGAGGTATTGGGTGACAAATTCCGAATGAGCGAAATAGACTCCTTCATCAAGCTATTGGGCATATTGTCGAGAAGGATTTCATCGACCCCCAAAAGACAAGCCTCGCGCACTTGATCCAGATCTTCGGTCTCGACCTGAACAAAAAAGTCGGGTCGTTTGCTGAGTCGATCATATTGAGGCGAGGATTTAATTTTTTCATACGCTTTGGTGATAGAGCCAGACGCCTTGATATGGTTCTCCTTGATAAGGATCGCCGCATAAAGCCCCATGCGGTGGTTCATGCCGCCGCCGTCAAGGACAGCTTTTTTTCTCAAGCTTTCTCATGCCGGGTAAGGTTTTGCGCGTATCAAGGATCTTGACGCCATAGTTGATGACGGTCAAAACGAATTGATTGGTATAGGTGGCAATGCCGCTGAGGTGTTGCAGAAAGTTAAGCATAATCCGTTCATACGTGAGGATCTCGATAGCCGACCCTTTCATCCGAAGGACGGTTTCGCCTCGGGTGGCAAACTCGCCGTCTTTAATGAGGATCGTATATTCGATCGAGGTATGTGCCCGAAGAATATAGTCGACGACCATCATGCCGCTGATAATGCCGTCAGCCTTGGCAATGATCTTGCCCTCAGACATCTGCTCGGAGGCAATGGTCAGGATCGATGTGATATCGCCTCGGCCGACATCTTCTTTGATCGCGAGTTCAACGATCGTTTTAAGGTCATCCATGATGTTTTGCATGGGCGGTAGTATATCTAGGTAAAAATAATCTGTCCACCTGCGGCGAGTTCATAAAAAGTACCCACGGTGATGATATCTTCGACACCCTCCCAGAGTTGTTCCTTTTTGACCATAAACATATCCACGGCAGCCTTGCAGACAAAAACACGTCCGCCACCGGCTTGGATCATCTCAAGGAATTCATCCACAGGCGGGATATCAAGCTGGTTCATGCGCCACATCATGGCCTTTGAGGCGAGCCACGATAGTCCAGGGATCAGCCCTAGGATCGAGGGAATGGGCATCGCGGGGTTGCCGATGACCGCGGTTTTTATTTTGTTCATGCTGCGCTTTTTGACGGCATTGATGCCCCAGAAGGTAAAGAAAATATTGGCTTCCATGCCCTCCATGACCGCCCCATTACTCATAATGAGGGTCGCATAAACCGATTCAATATCTCCACTCGCACAAATGATCGAAACTTTTTTAATGGATTCAGGTTTGTCGGTCATGATGGTTCCTTTCTTTAGACGCAACTAGCGGGTTTGGGAATGCCAGCGATCAAAGCCGATTTCTTAAGCGGGCCACCCGGAAAAAGCGAATAAAGCCCTTTGATATCGACAATGCCAGAGTTGCCGACTTTGCGAAGGCTCAGCGCGACCCCTTCATTAAAACTCTTGCGCAGATACTCAAGGACTTCCCAATGTTTGTCGGTTAACGTAATGCCGATCTCGGTGGCGAGTGCCGTCGCAATATCGCGACTCCATTCGGATGGGGTGGTCATATAGCCTTCATCATTTACCTCAACGTTTTTTCCAGCCAATGTCTTTTGTACCATTTTTCCGTCCTCCTATTTAATTTTCTTTCCCATTCGAGACATTTTTGCGGTGATGAGCGGAATAGGGATCGCGCGCAACAGCATGTTCCAGTATATCCATTTAAAAACCATTTTTCCAATATGATTAAGCCGTGATTCGCGTAGGAGCTGCATCGGCCCGATAATGGGGAAGGGGAACGTGCCAAAAACCGGTTCGACGTCGTAATTGAAATCGATGAGGAGTGCTTTGCCGTTGCCGGATTCGATAAAACAGTTGGCATGGCCGTCAAAATCGGGCTTGAGCGGTTTGCCTTCGAGGAAAAGTAAAATATTTTCGGTTAAGATCTCGGCTTCAAAGTGAGCCACAGACCCCGCCTTAGAGGCAGGGATGTTGGTCGCGTCACCGATGACGAAAACGTTCGGATACGCTTTGGATTGCAGCGTGTTCTTATCGGTAGCGACATAGTTAAGGTCATCCCCAAGGCCGGATTCCTCGATCATTCGGTCGCCCATATTGGTGGGGATGGTGACAAGTAGGTCATAGTCGACTTCGATCTCATCATACGAAATGAGCTTTTTCTTCTCGGCATCGACTTGCATCACGCCAAAATCGGTGACCAACTTGATGCCCTTTTCTTCGAGCAGATAGCCCAAGGCTTTGGAGCTGGTTGGTTTGGTAAAGGCACCCGAAAGAGGGGTCACGTAAATGAGTTCGGTTTTGTCGCGAAGCCCTTTTTTGCGAAGCCACGAATCGGCGAGAAAACTAAACTCAAGCGGGGCAACGGGGCATTTAATGGGCAGTTCGGTAATATGGACTACCATCTTTCCGCCTGTCCACGTTTTGAGGCGTTCGTAGAGCGCCTTGGCTCCCTCAAGGGTATAGAAATCGAAAATATCTTTGTACCAGCCCTCGTCGAGTCCGGCTGTTTCGGCAGGGTTGATCTTGGCGCCGGTGGCAATAATAAGCAGGTCATACGGCAGGGTCTCTCCCGACGCTAAGGTGATCGTGTTGCTTTCGGCAGCAATGGTTTTGACCCGCTTAAGGATAAATTCGACGCCTTTGGGGATAAAGTCATGCTTCGAGCGAACGACATCTTTTGCTTTATAGATACCAAACGGAATGAACAAGAATCCGGGTTGATAATAATGCGACTCATATTCGTCGATGATCGTGATGGACCATTCGGCTTTGTCGAGCTTTTTGTTCAGATGATTGGCCATCATCGTTCCTGCAGACCCCGCACCTAAAATGACAAGCTTCTTCATATCGTCCTCCTTAGTTGATATAGCACTTTTGTAAATAATCTAGGATTCCACGGATGGTCTCGTTGGTGAGGGAATAGAAAATGTGTTTTTCTTGGCGGCGCCCTTTAATGTAGCCAGCCAGTGAAAGGATCTTGATCTGTTGGGAAATATTTGATGGTTTACCTCCCACAACAGTGATGATTTCGCTAACGTTAAACTCGCCCTCGCGAAGGAGGCACAATATTTTGAGCCGCGACTTGTTGGATAAAATGCTAAGCATGTCGAGCACACGTTGGCACTCAAGGTCGCTTCGGGTTAACATGTTAATAGATGTTAAAGTATGGAGTCCTTTTTTTCAAGAGGAAATCACCGTTACAAGATTATTAGGCCTCAACAATAAGGACGAAAAATACCCTTCCGTCCCATACTATCACCGAGCAGGCTATCCACGACGCATGAAATGAATTTTTTCACTTGGTCGGTTGTCATGGTTGAAGGGGTAACCCCTTGCTCTGGTATAAAGGCCGCATATTCAGGCTTAATCCCTTTCCCATCTGGGGTTAGAAGACCTGTCCCATTTAAAGCTAATCGTCCTGCTTCGCTTAAGGTTGTGTTGCTGATGTTGTTGACGTTGGAAGTAATTCCATATTTATTGTCAGGTACTGTTAATGCCATTTCTTGCCTCCTTGATTATTTGCTTATCGCACTTTCTTTGATATGCATTTGTACGACAAATCGGGTAAAAAGATCTTGGAAGGTTTTTAGCAAGAGGTTGACATCGGTTAAGGTGGCCTCGGCTTTTAGCGTGAAGTCGCTTAAGAGGAGGTTGCTTTTTAATCGAAGCTGCAGATTGTCGCTGCTAAGCTCGATATGGGTTTGGGCTAAGCGCTCATCAAGGGTGAGGAAGTGGTTGTTTTGTTTGTCTTTGTACTCGTAGTACATTTGGACAAAGTTGAGGGCTTCGTTTTGGATGATCTCGTTGATCTTTGTTCTGATTTTGACATCAAGCTTAGTCAGCTCATGGCCATATTGGCGAAGGATGGTGTTTAGCTCGTCGACAAGCGTCGTAACGGGTGCCGTGTTTTTGATGGTTAGGCAAAGTATTTTGTAGTTGGCATTCAATATGAGATAGCAGTTCGGCATTTTGTACTGCATTGTTAAGTCCCTGACCTTTTTGGAAAGCTCTTGGGTATCTTCTTTGAGTATTTTGACTTGCGTTTTTATATCTTTGACCATTACTTACCTCTATAAGCTAGTATTCCCACCAAAAGAAGGTTTCAAACAGAAAAAGTGAAAAATAGCTGGATTATTATTAGGCGGACACTGAGAGAAGCCGAGGTGACCGCATTTTGAAGAAGCTTAAATCCCGAAGCCTTGGAAGATGGTTGCCTCTTGGTGGGTTTGGCGTTCGTAGAGTTCTTGAAACGTGATGTTGTCAACGATCGCATTGGTTTTGTTGCGGATCTCTTCAAAAACCCCCTTAAATACACAACGCGTCTCAAAGTCGCATCGGCTGTACTGGGTGCAACTGACACAGGCGATCGGGGCGGTGGTGCCATCGATCAGACGAATAATCTCTCCTAGGGTGATCTGCGACGGGGCCTTCGATAGGGCAATCCCGCCCTTGGGGCCTCGAATGGTGCGAAGGTAATTGGCTTGCTTTAGAATGGAGACGATCTGCTCAAGGAACTTCTCGGGGATATCTTGCCGGCGGGCAATTTCTCGGATCTGGGTAAGGGCCGTTTTACTCTGATGATAGAGGAGAGAAAGATCAAGGATGATCTTTAGTGCATAATCACCTTTAAAGGATACCTTCATAGTCGAGTATTATAAGGATAAAGTTGATGCTTGACAATCGATCTATTGGATAATACTATACTAACCACATAGACAAACTATAATAAAAAGAAAGGAATCTTTGATGATCGCAATAAGAATAATAAATATAGGAGGAAAGCAAGATGGCAAAATATAAAGCAGAGACCATTTTATTACACGGAGGACAAGTCGCTGATCCGACGACCGGCTCTCGAGCGGTTCCGATCTATCAGACGACATCGTATCAGTTCAAAAATACTGACCATGCGGCCGCTCTTTTTGGCCTTGCAGAGTTCGGGAACATTTACACTCGACTCATGAACCCCACCACGGATGTTTTAGAAAAACGTATTGCTGAATTGGATGGAGGCGTCGGGGCGCTCGGTGTGGCCTCGGGATCGTCTGCGATAACGCTCGCGATTCTCAACATTGCCCAGAACGGCGATGAAGTCGTTTCGCTCGATAACCTTTATGGTGGAACGTACAACCTGTTCCACTACACCTTGCCAAAGTTTGGGATCAACGTTAAGTTCGCTCCCTCAGATGATTTGGCCGCTATCGAGAAGGCGATCACCCCTAAGACCAAAGCGATCTACGCCGAAAGTATCGGAAACCCGAAACTCAATGTGGCTGATATCGAAGCCCTGTCAACGTTAGCGCATAAGCACAACCTGCCGCTGATTATCGACAACACCGTCAGCCCTTACCTTGTTCGCCCTTTTGATTTTGGCGCGGACATCATTGTGTACTCGGCAACCAAGTTCATCGGGGGACATGGGACATCGCTCGGTGGCTTGATCGTGGACTCGGGTAAGTTTGATTGGACCGTTAAAGAGAACGGCAAAAGCAAGTTCCCTCTGATCGCAGAACCTAACCCCAGTTACCATGGGATCAACTTTGTCGAAGCGCTGAAGCCGCTTGGCAATATCGCCTATATCATTGTGGCCCGCGTGACCTTGCTTCGCGACTTAGGTCCGGCGGTGTCACCGTTCAATTCCTTCCAATTTATTCAAGGGCTTGAAACGCTTCACCTTCGGATCGTTCGCCATAGTGAAAATGCCCTAGCCGTTGCTAAACACCTAAAGAAGCATCCTAAGGTGGCGTGGGTAAATTATCCTGGACTCGATGATAGTCCTGAAAAATCAAAAGTAGCCAAGTACCTTAAAAAAGGGGCAGGGGCTATTCTTGGTTTTGGGATTAAGGGCGGCTTAGAGTCGGGTAAGACCTTTATTAATAATCTCGAACTGATCTCGCATTTGGCCAATGTGGGCGATGCAAAGAGTTTGGCGATCCATCCGGCGAGTACGACCCATCAGCAATTGTCCCCAGCGGAACAAGAAGCGACGGGTGTGACACAGGATTTTATTCGTCTGTCCATTGGGATCGAGCATATCGATGATATTCTCGCCGATATCGATCAAGCGTTGGAAAAAGCATAAAAGAAGGAGCAGAAAAATGGCAAAGATCTACAATAATATTACAGAAACCATCGGGCGTACGCCACTGGTGAAGTTATCGCAACTCTCGGACGGTTTTCCCGGAACAGTGCTCGCAAAGATCGAGTCCTTTAACCCCTTGTCCAGTGTCAAGGATCGTATTGGCCTCGCGATCATCGAAGCAGGCGAGCGCGACGGAAAGATCAATAAAGATACAGTTATCATCGAGCCAACCAGTGGCAATACGGGTGTCGCGTTAGCCTTTGTGGCAGCGGCGCGTGGGTACCGTCTGATCCTGACCATGCCCGAAACAATGAGTATCGAACGTCGCCAATTGCTGAAGATATTTGGGGCGGAGCTTGTGTTGACCGAAGGCGCGAAAGGCATGAAGGGCGCTATCGCTAAAGCGGAAGAATTAGCTGCTGTGACTCCAAACAGTTTTGTGCCGCAACAATTTAATAACCCCGCGAACCCAGAGATCCACCGCAAAACAACCGCCGAAGAAATTTGGAACGACACCGATGGTACGGTTGATATCGTTATTGCTGGGGTAGGAACGGGTGGAACGGTGACGGGTGTAGGTGAAGTGCTCAAAAAGAAGAAACCGTCCGTCAAAATTATTGCCGTTGAACCGGTCGATTCCCCCGTTATTTCGGGTGGCGCACCTGGTCCGCACAAGATCCAAGGGATCGGCGCAGGGTTTATTCCTCAAAACTTGAACACCCAAATTATTGATGAGATCATCCAAGTCTCGAATGCTGATGCAGGGGCAACCTCGCGTTTAGCGGCGCGCAAAGAGGGGATCTTGATCGGAATATCGAGCGGTGCCGCGTTGTGGGCAGCCCTTGAAGTGGCAAAGCGTCCTGACTCTGCAGGGAAGAACATTGTGGTTGTTCTGCCTGATACGGGTGAGCGTTATTTGTCCACGTGGTTGTTCCAAGAGGAGTAAGTAACGCATGAGAGTTACGTATAAAGGTGATTATTCACTCAAGGCCATCGTCACTCTCGCTGAGCTGCCGGATGGACAAGTGGCGACCATCCCCGACCTGTCTAAACGATTGGATATCCCGATCAAGTTTCTGGAACAGGTTCTGTTGGGGCTCAAAAACGGAGGATTCTTAGCGAGTCGACGCGGGAAAAATGGCGGGTATTATTTGGCCAAGAAGGCACAAGATATTACCGTCGCATCGGTGTTGTCCTATGTGGATGGCCCGTTGATCCCGATTGCCTGCGTCGACCCGTGCTATGTGGGGTGTAGCGATGTGTCCGTGTGCCCCATTCGACCGGTGTTCGTGAAAGTCAACGAAGCGATCAATCAAGTCGTGAATCAGATCACGATCAAAGCCATCATCGAGACGCGACCCAAACCTGAGTCTGAGTATACGATTTAGTTTCTCGATGCAAACCTAGCGACAGTCTGGTATATTTAAACCCATGTCATTGTCGTTACTTTCTCACCCATTATGGCGTTCATCTGACCTTGGCTTCGCCATGCCCCCTTCACCCCATGCGGTGTCGGTCGCCCTTCCCACATGGAAGGATGTCATCGGCTATGAAGAAAAATCCCCCAAGGTGATGAGCAAGCTCCAAAACGGCTATCCGCGTTTTGTGATCCACAATGTGATCGCTGCATTAGCCAAACAACTTGCGGGCGATAAGCCCTGTTTGCCTTTTCCCTCCGAAAAGATCGCCAAACAATGCGCGATATTTATTAAACAACAAACCGATGAATCGTCGACGATTGTGACGGCGGGCGATATTTTTGGGGTGGTGACGATGCAGGCCGGCGCCAAAGCCTTGAAGGATTTTTGGCAACACACTGGATGTATCGTGTCGACGCGCCACGTCTTAGCGGCATCAACGAAGACACCCGCGAATGACGCTTCGAAAGAAACCTTGCGACAAGAACTGGCCACGCTTTATGGTTGTGGGGAACAGGATGTCTTTTTGTTCCCAACGGGCATGGCGGCTACTTATGCGGCATTACGCACGATCCTTAAACGCTGCCCCAATAGCCCTACGATTCAAATTGGTTTTCCCTATGTTGACACCATCAAGCTTCAGCAAAAATTCGGCAGCTCGGCTATTTTGTTGGATAAATTAGACCATGCGACCGACGATCTAGCCGCGATCATTGCTGCCGATCATCCTGCGGGGTGTTTTTGTGAGATCCCCGGAAACCCCATGCTTGGCTCGGCTGACCTCAGTCAGATCGGCCCTTTGCTTCGAGCGCAGGGTGTTCCTCTGGTGGTTGATGATGTGGTGGCAACGCCGATCAATATCGACTTGACCCCTTACGCCGATCTGATCACGACCAGCCTGACCAAATATGCGAGTGGGAGCGGGGATGTGATGGGCGGGGCGCTCATTTGTGTGCCAGCGTCACCTTTGTATGTAGAGCTGAAACGCCTGATCCAAGATGACTTTGAGGACCTCCTTTGGTGCGAGGATGCCGATATTCTGGCGCAGCGTATCCCGAGTTTCCCTGTGCGAATGAAGCGACATAATACTAATGGCGAATATATTGCCGAACAACTCAGGGTTCATCCGGCGATTGAACGAGTCTGGTATCCCAAATGGGAATATCAATCGGCCTATGAGTCGGTGCGCCGTCGTGAGGGCGGGTGGGGGAGTCTGATTACGTTTATAACCAAAAATGCAGAGCATACGTCTGCCGCGGTTTATGACCAGTTGGAAGTATGTAAAGGGCCGAGCCTAGGAACGGACTTTACGTTGGCCTGTCCATTTGCGTTGCTTGCCCATTATACCGAACTGGATTGGGCCGAGTCTTGTGGCATTCCCCGACAGTTGATCCGCATATCCGTCGGGCTAGAAGAACCCGAGGAACTTTGGCCCCGTATCAAACGATCCTTGGATGCTGTGTTATGACACACTTTGATTTTGATGCTCTTATTGATCGTCGAGAGACCGATAGCGACAAATGGGATAAGTATAAAGGGCAAGATGTTTTGCCCATGTGGGTTGCGGACATGGACTTTCTTTCCCCGCCATGTGTGATCGAGGCCCTTACAAAGCGAGTAGCGCACGGCGTCTTTGGCTATACCAATACCCCGTCAGAGCTTGTTGAGGTTGTGTTGGCGCATGTCCAAAAAGATTTTGGGTGGACGATTCAGCCGGAGTGGATCGTTTGGCTGCCAGGGTTGGTTTGTGGGCTAAATGTCTTGTGCAAAACAACCCCCGAACAGGCTGATGAGATCATGACCTTTACACCGATCTACCCGCCATTTCTTTCGGCTCCGGCACTTGCCGGTCGTCAACTGATCAAATTGCCGTTGCAGCTTAAGGGCGACCAATGGGTCATGGATTTTGAGGCGCTTGAAGCCGCCATTACACCCAAAACCCGCATGATCCTATTGTGTAATCCACATAATCCCACGGGACGGTCGTGGTCAAAGCTTGAGCTACTTGAACTGGCTCGACTCGCACAGAAACATGACCTGATCATGGGGTCGGATGATATTCATGCCGGACTCATTTTAGACACCGATAAACACCACACCCCGATTGCAAGTTTGTCTCCAGAGATCGCGGCCCGAACGATTACGTTATTTGCCCCGAGCAAAACGTACAATATCGCGGGGCTTGGGTGTTCCTTCGCGGTGATCAGTGATCCGACCTTGCGACGACGCTTCATCACGGCCAAGGGACGCATTGTTCCTCATGTTAATTTGCTCGCGTATACGGCGGCTTTGGCAGCGTATAAAGAGGGGGAGCCATGGCGACTCGAACTGATCGACTATTTGCGAGGCAATCGGGATTTGCTTCAAGACGAGATTGCCTCAATGAAGGGGCTCACGATAGCCCATGTTGAGGCCACCTATTTAATTTGGATCGATGCCCGAGGTTTAGGCGTTGAGAATCCCGCTCAATTCTTTGAGAAGGCGGGAGTGGGCCTGTCTGATGGAGCCGAATTTGATGCGCCTGGGTTTGTTCGCCTCAATTTTGGTTGCAACCGAGAACAGCTCAAAGAGGCGCTATCGAGGATGAAAGACGCATTATTGGATCTGTTTTTGCCCCACTAACTATCGGACTCACCACAGAGTTCTAATTTCAAAATAAATGAAGTGTTGACAATGAAATTATTTGTTCCTATAATCCATACTAAGTTAATAGAGAAAGTATGAATTAAGGAAGAGGCACAGGTAATGTTTGAGATCGTTGTAAAAAATGTCAATTTTTCTTACGGAACACAAAAAGTGTTAGAGGACATTTCTTTAACGGTAAACGCAGGGGAGTCCATTTGCCTCTTGGGGCCTTCGGGTTGCGGAAAGAGCACATTGCTTCGATTGATCGCAGGCCTCAGTTCACCGTCTTCGGGAAGCTTAACCATTAATGGGGACACAATCAACGGAGCGGGACTTGATCGAGGGGTTGTGTTCCAAGATTACTCCTTGTTCCCTTGGCTAACCGCAGAGCAAAACATTTCTCTCGCGCTTAAACAGGCCTTTCCTGATAAAAAGAAACGTGAGATCAAAGAAATTGCTGCCAATTATCTGGAATTAGTGGGGCTTTGTGGCTCGTTTGATAAATTGCCCAAAGAACTCTCTGGCGGGATGCGTCAACGAGCAGCCATTGCCCAAGTGTTTGCGATCAATCCGCCCGTGCTGCTCATGGATGAGCCGTTCGGGGCGCTTGACGCGATCACAAGGGCGCATCTTCAAGATCTGCTTATTAATCTCTGGGATCAAAAAGGACATCAGAAAAAAACGATCCTTTTCGTAACACATGATGTCGATGAAGCACTCCTACTTGCCGATAAAGTGGCGGTGTTTACGTTGAATCCGGGGAAGATCAAAACGATCGTTCCGATCGATCTACCTCGACCCAGAGTTCGGCGTCATCTGCACAACAACAAGCAATTCCACGAACTAAGAGACACAATATTAACCCTTCTCAATGAGAGCATCATTTATGAGCTCGAAGCCAGTCAAAATTTTGTGCCAGGAGGTGATGGAATATAGCGGGAGTCGTTTGAGATAGAAATATTTAGAAAGGAATACAAACATGAAAAAAATTTGCTTTATTATGATGATCCTCTTGGCGTCGATCGGTATCGTTAGCGCTAAGGATCTAACAACGGTCAAGGTCGGCTATGTGGCTGAACCGGCACACGGTCTTTTCTTCCTTGCTAAAGAAAAAGGGTTCTTTAAGGACGAAGGAATTAACGCAGAGTTGTACGAGTTTACCAATGGCGCAGAAGGATTCAACGCGCTAACAACGGGCAAACTCGATGTGGCTACTTTTGGGTCAACGGGCCCCCTTTTCTACATCTCTAAAGGTGCAGACTTTACGATATTTGGTGGGATCATGATCGAAGGACAGGCGATGATCGTTCGTCCTGAGAATTATGCGTACTTTAAAAGTAAAGACCTGAAGATTTTTAAAGGGAAACGTATCGGTTACATCCACACAACGGAAGCCGAGTACATTTTCAAAGATGCACTCACCAAAGCAGGTATCAATTACAAAAAAGATATCACGTGGGTGGAGTTGGATTCGCCAACGGCCGTCACCGAAGCTGTCAACAAAGGATTGGTTGATGTGGGTTTCAGCTGGCCACCGAACTATTCTCTGGCTGTTAAGAATTATGGATTAAAGATTCCTCACTACTTTTCAGAGTACAAGCCACGATACACTTGCTGCCGCCTGACTGCGACAACAAAGCAACTGGCAGAGAACCCTGAAAAGTTTAAGCATTTCCTCGTCGCGATCCTTAGAGCGTATGATTTTTACCTAAACAACGAAGATGAAACGGTCAAAATTTATACGAAGTACCTCAAGATCGACGAAGCCATTGTCCGTAACGAAACTTACAATGATCGTGTTGCTGAATCCGATCCTGATCCGCTAAAAGGGACACTGGAAGATATTTGGTCTCTTATCGTCAAAGCAGGTGATGCTCCAGCCGATCTGAAGATCGATTGGAATAAACGGGTCAATGTAAATATTTACAAGCAAGCGTTGGATGAAGTGATCAAACGCTACCCCAACAACAAAACGTTTAAGAAAGCTTTGGCTCGATATAAAAAGTATCAATAGGAAAACAAAAAAGGAGTAAGAAAATGAAAAAAGTAAAAGGTCTATTAATATCAGTTGTGTTGCTAACATCTCTGTTCGCCAGTGTCGCTCAAGCCGATTTTATAGCAACGCCCTTAGGCACCAATGATTCTATCGTCGCAACGATCATTCACCCGATCGATGCTGCAGGGAATGCGTTACGTTTTGGTGTTGGAAATATTGTTAGCGGGGTAACAGGCAAAGATACAAGCTACACGCTATCAGCCGGTTATGGTTTTGCTAATGGGTTGGCCGTTGATTTGTCCTATGCAAAAGATGATGTCTCTGGCTCTAATCCCACTATCGGCTTAACGGTTCTCAAAGGCTACACCTACAGCATTAATGACAACCTTCAGCTCGGTGTTGCGATCGTTCTTGCGAACATTTCTTCAACGGGTGGAACGACAACGTATAAGTTCCTGAATGGAACGCTTCCCGTTATCGTCGCCAAGTTCACGTTCTAATTTAGGAGATTCTCCTATCTCGCCCTGCTCCATCATCCGCTACTTGGTGGAGCAGGTTAAATATAGGAAATATTTAAATGAAATTCGGGTCAGGAGTAAAAGATGAAAACGTTATTTACCGCTTCTAATAGTCTGTTTATCGCGTTACTGGTTTTATTCCTGACCCCGTTACCCAACGGGAGAGTTTATGGGTTGTTGGCGGGGCTCACCCTTGGTTTAAAGATCATCCAGTTGGGGGTTCAGCATTTTCGTCGCGATGAGAATCAACGAAAAAGCACCGACGATATCCTTGCGGTTTTATATTTCTTTTTTGGATTCTGGCATGTTTTCAGTGTACGCTATGTCGTTCTGAGCAAACTGCTTTTTCCTGAACCCGACATTGTCATCAAGATGTTTATTGCCGAATTCCCTGATCTGATCGGCCATCTTGGCCATACCCTTATTCTTTTGGCGAACGGGTATTTACTGGCACTCGTCGTGGCTATTCCACTCGGCCTGATCATTGGGGTGAATGGACGCTTGTTGCGCATCGCCGATCCCTATATGAAAGTACTGGGGCCCATCCCCCCGATCGTGTATATCCCTTATGCGATCTCTCTCTTGCCCACGTTCCAAAGTGCATCTATTGCTGTTATTTTTCTGGGCGCCTTCTGGCCTGTCTTTGGAAATACCATCCACGGGGTGCTCAACATTCCACGTAATTTGATTGATTCGTCCAAGGTTCTTAATATCAAGGGGTTCACGCTTCTATTTAAAGTGATCCTTCCGGGGGCCATGCCCTCGATCTGCCTTGGTGCCAACTTATCTTTATTGTTCTCTTTTTTGATGTTGGTAGCCGCGGAGTTAATCGGCTCTAGTGTGGGGGTAGGGTGGTACATTCGTCATTTTGGTACATTTGGGGATTATCCTCGGGTGATATCCGGTCTTATATTCTTTGGATTGACGGTTACGGTGATCAATTGGGGGACCGGTCGTATCCAACGCCATCTCCTAAAGTGGACGGATGCGGTATGAGCCTTTATAAACCAACCTTTTTTCTGGGTGTCTTTGTTTTCTTCGTCTCGATGTTGCCCGTGAGTCATAGCCGTGAGTTTACAATCGGCTATACGGGCAGTCCGCTCCTGTCACCCTTGTATCTGGCGGAGAAAAGTACTCATTGGAAAAAGACGGACAAATTAATCCGTTTTGATTCGTCTGCGGACCTAGGGTATGCGTTAATCTCAGGAAAACTGGACGCAGGGTTTATTGAGCCCTCTAAAGCGCTCCTTATTAAGAACATTCGCGAGTTTAAAAATATCGATGTTGTGGGAAAAGTCACTTATACCTATGGGGCTGTTTTACTTGTCCGAAAAGGACTGAATTTAAAGGTTCAAGAATTAGAAGGCCATACGATTGCGATATCCGAAACAACGTGCAAACTCTATCATGCTTTTAAGAGAGATCTGGAAATATTGGGCGTCAATGTCCATAAGATCAAGTTTGTCGTGATCCCCTTTGATGCCATGATTCCTGCCATCGAGGCTGGAAAAGTCGATGGGGCAATCACCAAGAGTTCGTATGGGATATTCGCCCAGAAACTGGGGCTGACCCTCCCGTATGTCCAATGGGATGTCACCGCGGGCGACGCTTGCTGTCCGGCTGTTACAGCTAAAACAGAGTTTTTGTTGATCTCGTCAAAGAAAGCCATCAAAAAGACCCAAGCGTTGTCGGATCTTCTTTTATCGATCCAAAAAGAGAGTGATGCCGATCTGCGAAAAGTGACGGCTCACAAAACAGGGATCCCCCTCAAAATTTTGGAATCGCTTCCGATCGCCCAGTACTCTCTAGCCGATAAAGCCCTATTAAAGCTATTTGTTTCAGTCGAAGAGGATGAGGCGAGGGATGCCAAGAACTGAATCCCTGAGGGTCGCCCTGCCGTTATTGATCGTTTGGGAGATCGTTGGACGAAGTGGCCTTGTCTCACGGTCACTGGTGCCGCCATTTAGTGATGTTATTGTTGCCTTGTTCGATCTCCTTTTTCATCGACATTTAGTTGCAACGATTCTGAGTAGTCTGGGCACGTTTTCTTTGGGGATCAGTTTGGCGGTTATCCTCGCGGTACCGTTGGGAATGTGGGTAGGGTGGAGTGCAAAAGTCCGTCGCCATATTCTGCCGATTTTGCAGCTCCTTGCCCCTATCCCTCCGATCGCATGGGCTCCTTTGACGATGGTTATTTTTGGGATCGGTCTGCCGATGAAAGTCTTCTTGGTCGCGTTAGGGGCCTTTTTTCCGATACTATTGAACACCTATCAAGCTGTGATGGACACGGACCCTCGCTATGTGGCCTCGGCTCGGGTTTTTGGGGCGACCGAGTGGACATTGATTCGCCATGTTTACTTCTGGAATGCCTTTGGGTCGATCATTAGTGGGGTTAAAGCAGGGATCGCCTTGGGGTTGATCATGTTGACCGCGGCCGAAATGTATGGAGGACGGAGTGGAATCGGATTTATGCTGGTTCAGGCCAAAGAGTTTTTTCAGATCCCAGTCATGATCGCGTGCATGATCGTATTGGGGCTCATGGGTTGGAGTTTGATTGAAGTGCTGAAGTTTATCGAGAGGAAAAGTTCGGTTTGGAAAGAGGTGCGGCGGTGATTGAACTTAAGCATCTCAGTAAATCTTTCTCAGGACGATGTATATTAGAGGATATTTCGCTCAAAATTGACAAGGGGAGTATCGTGACCCTTTTTGGCCCAACGGGATGTGGCAAGTCAACGCTGCTTGAAATGATGGCTGGACTACAGCTGCCCACCTCGGGTGAAGCCATCGTGCCCAAACGTGACAAGGCGATGGTGTTCCAAGATTATGCCGTGTTCCCGTGGATGACCGTTCTTAAGAATGTCACGTTTACCCTGTCTATCGTTGGGGTTCCGAGGGATCAACGAAAAGGGATCGCCTTAGACTATTTAAGAAAAGTGGGACTTAGCGATGCACTCAACAAGTACCCCTCTCAACTTTCGGGTGGGATGAAACAACGCCTCGCGCTTGCCCGTGCCTTGGCGGTAAAGCCGCGCATTATCTTCATGGACGAACCCTTTGCCTCGGTGGATGCGCAAACACGAGAGCAGTTGCAAGACTTGTTGCTGGATATTTGGTCATCAAACCCTGTGACGATCATCATGGTGACCCATGATATTGAGGAAGCCACTTATCTCTCGGATAAGATCGTGCTTTTTTCGGCAAGCCCCAGTAGTCGGGTGACGGACATTATCGAGGTCAATGCCCCTCGTCCTCGACGAAGAGACGCGCAGAGCTTCGGGTGATTACGAATGGGATTCGGGAATTGAAATATTAAGTTAAATGGTTTATGTTTAAGTCAGCGTTTGACAGGAGGAGTTGCAATGAGTCCAGTTGAAATGATTTTACAAGAAGCCGTGAAACTTAAACCCGTTGAGAGGGCAGCGCTTATAAAAGGTTTAGTGAATAGTATGGATGTGCCCGACAAGAAAATTGAGGCAATGTGGATAAAAGAATCACGATCTCGATTAGAGGCCATTGAATCGGGAAAGCTTGAAACCGTAAAATACGAAGAGCTATTCTCTGAATGAATATTCGTTTCTCAAAGGCAAGTGCGATGGAGCTCTTTGAAGCTAGAGAATACTATTTCCTTGAAGGAGCTTCGGTGGTTCAAATGTTTAACGCCGAGTTAAGACAATTCCCTACTCCATTAGCCCTCAAACGATAACGGTGATTTCCTTAATGCATCAACATCGTAAACCAATTAAGTGGCAAGAGTTGCTTAATTAAATTGGCTCATCCCTCTATTATATTTTTAATATTTAGGTTATCGACTCGGTTAAACTCTTTGGTGTTGTTTGTAATGAGTATTCCGTTGCGTGAAAGAACGGTTGCTGCGATAACTAAATCGTAAGACCCAATAATGATCCCCTTTGCTTCTAGGGTAGACTTAATTTCAGCAAACAGAACCGTCGCACTATCATCAAATGGGATAATCTCAAAATGACTAAGCAGGTCATTGGCTTTCTCTAGGGTATCAACCCGTTTGTTGCTTTTATAGGCTCCGGCCAATAGTTCCGCTTTTACAATCGCGGGGACCTTGTAAGTAGACAGTTTGTGTTTATGAAGGCTGTCTCGGACACCATGCAACCCCTTTAGATAATAGATCAAAATATTCGTATCTAAAAAGTACATTACAACAGCTCCCTTGGAGCATCATAACTCGGATCGACTGGCTCGGGTCTTTGAAAAGAATCGTCTTTAACCGAACCATACAGATCCATCAACTCCTTGGGCCATTCATCGTCCAATTGCTTTAAACATACATCGGTAACCCATCGGGACGATGAGGTGTTTTTAGATTTAGCCGCTCTTTCGATCCTTTTCTTGATGTCATTTTCAATATATATAACCATTTGTCCCATTCTAGAAACCTCCAAATATATTATATATTAGAATATACCCATTTTAGTCAAAGTCAAACATAATTTCTTATTCTAACCCTTGACGTTGTTTCAGTAGCATGATAATTTACATTAACAATATATACCCTATAGGAAAAGTATGAAATATAAAAATAATATTCTTGAGGCTATTGGTCAGACACCGTTGGTCAAACTAAATCGGATCTCAAAGGGGTTGAAGGCAACCCTATTTGCGAAGGTTGAGTATATCAATCCCGGAGGCAGTGTCAAAGACCGTGTCGCCGTTAAGATGATCGAAGAGGCCGAGAAAGAAGGCCTGCTAAAACCCAGAGGGACGATCATCGAGGCCACGGCAGGCAATACGGGGGTGGGTTTGGCCCTAGTTGCGGCCATCAAAGGCTATCGATGTATCTTTGTTATGCCGGACAAAATGAGTGAAGATAAAATTAGCCTGTTGCGGGCTTATGGGGCTGAAGTGGTTATGACGCCAACCTCTGTTCCACCCGACTCGCCTGAGAGTTACAATGGGGTCGCCGATCGGCTAGCAAGAGAGATCCAAGGTGCCTATCGTCCCAATCAGTTCGCGAACCCCAACAATCCGCTAGCGCATTATTTATCTACTGGGCCCGAGATATGGGAGCAATCTGGAGGGAACGTGGATGTGTTCGTCGCGGGCATGGGTACGGCCGGCACGATATCGGGCACGGGGAAATTCTTGAAAGAACAAAATCCGAATATTCTTGTGGTTGGTGTAGACCCCGAAGGGTCTATCTTGTCGGGGGATTCGCCCAAGTCCTATAAAGTAGAAGGGATCGGGGAGGATTTTATTCCCAAAACCCTCAATCGACAGGTCATTGATGAGATGGTTCGGGTCAGCGACAAGGACTCGTTTAATACCGCTCGTCGATTGGCTCGGGAAGAGGGTATACTGGCCGGAGGTTCGTCAGGTACTGCCCTAGCCGCGGCGATCAAATACGCTCAACGCCTCGAGACACATAAAAATATCGTTGTTTTGTTGCCCGATTCGGGCCGGAATTATATCACCAAAATTTTCTCGGATCGCTGGATGCAAGAGAACGGTTTCTGGGAAAGCGACCTTGTCGCCAAAGCAACGGTCCTTGATGTTTTGGGCGGCAAAACGGAACCGCATTCCATTATTACCCTTTCTCCTTCGGATACCCTCGATAAAGCGTTGGATCTGATGCATCGTTTCAATATTTCACAAATCCCCGTGATTGATCAAAACAAGTCTGTAGGGAGTCTTCAAGAATCCACGTTATTAAAATGGGTTTTTGATGGGGTTGATATTAATAATCAAAAGGTCAGTGCAGTCATGGGGAACCCGCTCATTATCTTAGATGCCGAAACTGATGTCTCAGAGGCCTATCGGGTGCTTCTTTCGGGCAATAATGCCGTCATTATTACGATCAATGGGGTGCCCCGATCTATCTTGACGCGTATCGATCTAATCGACTTTTATACAAGGAGAAAATAATGCACCTCAATACAAAGCTCATCCATGCGGGTCAGGAACCGGACATTCAAACCGGTGCGGTTAATGTTGCGATATCGGTCAGCTCAACCTTCAAGCAAGATGGGGTTGGTGGGTTTCGTTCGGGGTTTGAATATGCCCGTGGCGGTAACCCAAGCCGAAATTCGCTTGAAACCACCCTTGCCGCTGTTGAAAATGGAAAATATGGACGCGCCTTTGCGTCGGGGCTGGCGGCCAGTTCGGCCATTATCGCTACCCTCAACCCTGGGGATGAGATCATCGCAACGGCGGACATTTACGGCGGCACCTATCGGTTGTTTACGAAGGTTTATCCGAAATACAACATTAAGGTAAAATGGGTGGATTCCCATTCGGCCGTTGATATCCTTGCCGCCATTACACCGGACACTAAACTGATCTGGCTCGAAACACCTACCAATCCCCTTCTGAATATTATTGATATCGCCAAAGTCGCCGCCAAAAAACCAGCGAGCGTCCTGCTGGTTGTCGACAATACCTTTGCGAGCCCCTTTTTCCAAACACCGCTTGATCTGGGTGCGGACTTGGTTATTCATAGCACCACCAAATATATTAGTGGACATAGCGATATTATTGGCGGAGCGGTGATCACCAATAGTGCGGAGCTCGATGAAGCGCTCCATTTTCAACAATATGCCAATGGCGCGGTGCCATCCCCCTTTGATTGCTATTTGACGCAGCGCGGACTTAAAACACTGGCTGTCCGAATGGAGCGGCATCAATCCAACGCCTATGACATCGCCCATTTCTTAAGAAGTCATGCTCACGTTGAAAAAGTCTTTTTTGTAGGCTTTACCGATCATCCCGGACATGCCATCGCCAAAAACCAGATGCGCGGGTTTCCCGGAATGGTGTCGTTTTTGATCAAGGGCGGTCGAAAAGCGGCGGATCAATTTTTTGACCGAGTCAAGGTGTTTACCTTTGCCGAAAGTTTGGGGGCGGTTGAGTCACTGACGTGCTATCCTTATTTGATGACCCATGGGGGTATCCCTGAGGAGATTAAGGATCGTATTGGGATTGCGGATAACTTGATCCGACTGTCGGTAGGGATTGAAGACATCAATGATCTGCTCGATGACCTCAAGCAGGCATTGGAATAACCGATGGCCATAAAAGCGGCCTTTGCTTCAAGCGATGAAGGAAGCGTTGATCAACATTTTGGTCGTGCGGATACCTTCGTTATTTATGAGATATCTGCCGAGGCATCGACTCGGCTGGAAACAAGACATGTCGCGCCCCTCATTGATGGACAACCACCCGAGAACCATCTTCTCCCCCGAGCTGAATTGCTTTACGATTGCACCCTCATTATCGCGCAGAAGTTCGGACGACACGCATGGCCATTGTTTGACCCCGCTTACACCGAGTTATTAGAATTAGATGGCTCCATCATTAACATGCTGCCCCAACTTCAAAAACTGGTTAAGCTGAGGCGAAAGTATCGCGATAGCTAGTTAAACTTTCTTAACACATATCCGTAAATATCTTCGAGCAGTTTAAGTCCGCCACGATAGCCCACATACGAGCTATCAAGGATCAGCCGTTCCTTAATGGGCACTGACACCGCGAGGAAATTGCCGGACAACTTTTCGGCGAGTTTTTTCTCAAAGATACTGCCCACAAGAAGGGGCGAGCCAAAATAATCGGTCTTCTTAATGTCTTCGTGGATCAGATAGCCATCGGTTGAAAACAAGACATCGGCTTCGATGCCGTACTGAAATTCTTTGAAGTACTGACGGATGGCGTCTCGGTAGGGTTCGGGGGTTGCATCGGTGATGTACTGTCTGGCAGGGAAGAGTCCAAAGTCATTGACAAGGAACTTGGCGATCGAGAGTGCATCAGCCGCGTTGGATACTGTCGAGAATCGTCGAGACATCGAGCGGTTCTCTAGGAAAACATCAGAGTTACGTTCGATATAATAATAGTATTCTTTTTCTTTGGCTTGAGTGATTGTTTTTATCTTAGCCGAAGAAATGCCCGCAAAAGCGCCAACTGTTTGCAAGAAATGAGTGCTTTCGAACGCCCCGATGGGGATGGTTGGACAATGCAGGTAAGGGGTCCCGAAGGTTGTTTCCAGTAGCTTGACGGTGTCTAGCCCGAGCCATGGCGACACGAGTAGATTGAATTCAGCTTGGGGGACCTTGTCGATATTGTCGATACCTCGATATTCGCCGAAGATCGAATTGGGGGTTAGCCCAAGCGAGGCAACAAGCGCCTCAAGCTCGCGGACATTGCCCACCCAAAATGGATCATACGAGGGGACGGGGCCCCAAATATTGACGAGACCTTTGATCTTGTCTTTGGGGGGTTGTTTGGCAAGGTATTGTTCGATAATAGCATTGACAACCCATTGGTGCCCCTCGAGGTTGTTGCCTTTAAATCCGGCTGTCTCGACATAGATGATCGGTTTGCCGCTATCCGAGAATTCACTGACGACCTGAGCGATATCATCCCCGACGATCTCAACCGTGCAGCCGGATAGCACAACAAAGAGATCGCCATCGAGCACCTTGAGCGCATTCTCGATGGTTTCTTTGAGCCGTCCTTCTCCACCAAAAATGGTCTCTTTCTCGGAGATATTCGTACACGGATAAATGTGGGGCGAAATATAGCCCGAATTGCCATTGTTTCCGGCAATGCCTTCGGCCAATTTCTGGGCACAACAGGGGCCTGCATGAAGCACCGGAACGCCTCGATGAATGCCCTGAACGGTTTGCATGGCGCCTAAAGCACACACGTAACGGGGTTGATCGATAATTTTAAGCATGGTGAGCCTCCTTCTTTAGAAAATGATCTGCTTTGTGGTTGAGCCACCAGTCGGAATACGGCAGATCGACCCGTTTTGAAAGGTTGTTGGTGAAACTTCGATTGGTCACGACGTCATGAATGGAATGGGCAAAGTTGAGAAGCCCTTTGTATCCGAATACCGCATATTCGTCATACAAACAGATGGCCGGAATCCCAAGCTTCATGGCCCAAACGGCCGACCCCGGATGCCGCGCGAAAAAGATGTCCGGTCGGATGGTATTTAAAATATTGATCAGCTCATAATTTTGAAGATCACTGACCGCCATGGGGTAGTTGTTGGGAGAGTTTTCTACCAGATATTGAAACGCATTCGGGGCTTTCTTATCGTCATATTCTTTATCAAAATGCCAAGCGGCACTGTAGACGATCTCAACGCCCAGTTCTTGAAGTGAGCGGATCGTGTTAAACCCAAAGCCTGGCCCCATACCCACAACCGCTTTTAGCCCTTTGAGCTTTTTTTTGATCTCGTTAATTTGAGGGAGGTATTTTTCTTTTTCACCGGCAAGAAAGGCAGCGACTTCTTTCTCTTTACCGATCACTTTGCCGAGTTCGCCAAGCCAACTTTCGATCCCTGCGATGCCGTGGGGTTGAAGCGAGCGGACATAGGGAACCCCATAGGCTTCTTCTAGCCCGTTGCCCAAATAGGTGCCGAGGGTTCCGCAGGTGCTTAAGGTGGCAATCGACTCGGACATTCTGGCGAGTTGATCGACCGTGGTGTTGGTGATGACAAATATGGGTTCGATCCCAAAATGACTAAAGATCTCGGTGATCTCTTTTCGGGCTCCGCCGAAGAAATTGATAACGTTCACCACGTTAGTTTTTTTCTCGGGCTTTTTGACAATATGGGTCAGGATCGCATGGAACGCCGCATCAAAGCCCGACGCCCAGATCTTGGTGCGAAATCCCTCGCAGTGGATCGGGGCAATGGGAATGCCGAGCTCGTCGTGCAATTCGCGGGCGATACTTTCGAGGTCTTCTCCGATAACGCCGCTAACACAGGACGCACCGATAAAGATGGCCTTTGGCTGATAGCGTTGATAGGTTTCACGGATCACCTGTCCGAGATTCTCCGTTGCGCCAAAGACCGTATCCGATTCATTCATGTCCGTACAAACATAGGCGGACCTTGAATTATCGAGCTTGATCGTCGCGGCGAGTTGATCGGTTGAGTTGCTGACGGACATGGCGGTAACGGCACACCCCGAAGGGGAATGCTGGACAATGACCGCGTCGACAATAAAGGAGGTCAAGCCGAGCGCACAAGCCGCATTACATAGACTCGCTTGGCTAAAGCAGCGTTCTCTATTCGCAGGCCCTCCACAACCACTTTGTGCACTGAGGTCACGGAGCGTGCCACTGTAACCGGTGATCGAGCCTAAGCGGGATTCTCTATTCTCATTCTGATGACTTTTTAGATTAACTACCATATTTCACTTCTTTTCTATTTGAATATTGCTTGAGGCGGTCAAAATCATCTTTACACGAGGATTCACCGAGGAGCCCAACGGCATCGGCCCGACAGCGCTGACAGTGACTCATTTGAGGGAGATAGTGTTCCGCCTGTTTACGAATATCGGCCACGTCGGCTTTCGAGGGTTCGGGCAAGGTTTCAAATACCGTCTCGGCTGTTGGGATGAGTGGAATAACGTTAAGCAGATCAGCGCCGAGCGACGCGACGGCCTTCGCAATATCAACGATATGAAGGTCATTGATCGTGGGGATAAGCACGGTATTGACCTTAACAAAGATGCCCTTCGCCTTTAACGCTCGAATGGCGTTAAATTGGTTTTGATGGAGGATCTCGGTGGCTTCAAGGCCCTTAAGGGTTTTGCCTTTGTAATGGATCCATGAATAAATCTTGGCGAGAAGGGTCGGGTCTATGCCATTAACCGTCAACGTGACACTGCCAACTTTGAGATGAGCGAGCTCTTCAATATAGTCCAGAACATCCAGACCGTTTGTCGAAATACAGAGGAACAGGGTCGGGTGCTTTTCTCGGATCAAGCGCAAGGTTTCGAGCGTTTCCTTTGGATTAGCGAACGGGTCGCCTGGACCGGCTATCCCCGCCACCGTGATGTTGGGTCGGCGCTGTAAGATCTCGTCGAGATAGTGCAGAGCCGATTCGGGTGATAGCAAAGTGCTGGTTACGCCCGGTCGGCTTTCATTGACACAGTCGAAGCGTCGGCTACAGAAATTGCATTGAACATTACATCGAGGCGCGACGGGTAAATGAACCCGCCCATAAATATGCCGCACCGCAGGGTTCAAGCAGGGGTGTTTAATATCATGGGCGTTCATGGCTGAAATTAGATCCCTGCTGCTTCGGAGCGGATCTCGCCGCGTTCAAGGGCCAATAAATTGTCGCCCCATTTGGCTGCCCAATCTCGCAGTTCTTTGACATCAAGCGGTTTGGGTGTTTTGGACTCGGTGTGATTTGCGATTTTCTCGGCCAGTCGTTTGTAGACTTTGGCTTGTTCAGAATTGGGTGCGGCCTCGAGGGTGGTTTTACCTTGCAACTCGCTTTGCGTAACCGTGACAGAACGGGGGATGTATTCGATGACTTGCGTCTCAGTTTGTTTGACAAAATCATCAATGATATCTTTGGAATAGGGTGCATTAATGGAGTTGGCGATGACCCCACCGAGGAGCGCACCACCCGTATTGGAATACTTTTGTATGCCTTTGAATAGATTGTTCGCGGCGTAGACGGCCATAAAGTCAGCCGAGGACACGGTAAAGACATGTTCGGCAATGCCTTCTCGAATGGGCATCGCGAAGCCACCACAAACAACGTCGCCGAGAACATCATAAATCACAAAATCGAGGTCGAGCTCTTCATAGATCCGACCTTTTTTTAGCAGTTCGACCGCGGTGATGATGCCACGTCCAGCACAACCGACCCCTGGGGCTGGGCCACCCGCTTCGACGCAGTAAACCCCATTAAACCCCGTGTAAATAACCTCTTCAGGTTTGATGAGGGTGGATTCTCGAAGGGAATCGAGTACGGTGGGAATGTAGGTGCCGCCCCGTAACGTGTTGGTTGAGTCGCTTTTGGGATCGCAACCAAACTGCATCACTTTATAGCCGGCTAGAGACAATGCGGCGGTCAGATTGGAGGTGGTGGTCGATTTGCCGATCCCCCCTTTTCCATAGATCGCGATCTGTGTAACTTTCTTTGCTACCATGATTATTTGCTCCTTTGAAACGCTTGCTCAAGATCCCAGATCAGGTCATCCGCGTCTTCGATACCGATCGATAGTCGGATCTGGTCAGGTTTGACCCCTGCCTTGCGTTGTTCGTCTTCGCTCAGTTGTCCGTGGGTGACGGTCGCCGGGTGAACCACGAGTGATTTTGCATCGGCCACATTGGCGAGGAACGAAAATATTTTGAGGCTTTCGATAAAGGTGCGGACAGCAGGAAAGCCCCCCTTGATATCAAAGGTGAAAATCGCACCGGCTCCTTTGGGGAAATAGGTCTGGGCCAGATCGTAGTATTTGTTGCCCTTAAGCCCTGGATAATTGACCGAAGTGACTTGGGGGTGTTTTTGTAGATATTCGGCTATCTTTTGTGCGTTGGCGACATGCTTTTGGACGCGAAGCGATAAGGTTTCGATCCCTTGCAGAAAAAGAAAAGCGTTTTGAGGGCTGAGGCAAGCGCCGGTATCACGAAGCAGTTGAAGTCGGGCTTTGATGATGAAGGCGATGTTTGCTCCCCCGTAATTTCCGAACCGCTCCCAATGACTGAAGCCGTATGAACGGTCGATCTCGGTAAAGCCTTTGAACTTGCCACTCTTAGACCAATCGAAGTTGCCGCCGTCCACGATAAGCCCCCCGATCGAGGTGCCATGCCCCCCGATATATTTGGTCGCAGAGTGGACAATGACATTGGCGCCGTATTCAAAAGGTCGGATCAGGTAGGGGGTGCCAAAGGTGTTGTCGACAATGAGCGGGATACCGTTTTCGTGGGCGATGTCAGCGACTTTTTTGATATCGATAATATTGGTGCCTGGGTTGCCGATCGTTTCGATAAAGATCGCACGTGTTTTGGGCGTGATCGCTTTTCGGAAATTCTGCGGGTCTTCAGGATTTACAAAGACCGTGTTGATCCCATATTTGGGCAAGGTGATCGAGAAGAGGTTGTAGGTGCCACCATAAAGGGTATCTGCGGCCACGATCTCATCGCCAGCATACGTGATATTGAGGATTGCATACGTGGTAGCCGCCGAACCGGATGCGACGGCTAGCGCGCCGGAACCGCCCTCAAGGGCAGCAATACGTTCTTCTAACACGCCATTGGTTGGGTTCACGACGCGGGTGTAAGTATTACCAAACTCAGCGACGGTACTGAGGGCGATCGCTTGGTCAAAGTCTTTATAGACAAAAGACGTGGTTTGATAAATGGGGACGGCTCGAGCGCCTGTAGTGGGGTCGGTGGACTGGCCTGCATGGACTTGTAATGTATCAAAACCTAATTTTCTTTCACTCATCATAAACCTCCTTGAATTTACTAATAATACTAACCCTATTAACTTAGTATGGATTATGAGGTATTGAGTGTGGGGTGTCAATGGGAAATTGCAAAGCCATTGCAAAAATATATAAAAGCTCTACAATGTCTATGGTAATAATATAGAATAAAGGAGTTGGCTATGGCACGAGTGGGATTTGTTGATTATGAAAATGCGTCGGGTGAGGTCAAGCAGGCCTACGATAAACTCATTCAAAAAAACGGATTGGTGACGCATATGAAGCAAGTATTGCTTAATGACTTGACCTCTTTTGAGGCCTATCAATCGTGGTACCCGTTGTATGAAAAATTGATCGCTTTTACGGGTGAATTGGGCGCGGAAGTCTTGTGCTACGCCATTTCAACCCAAAACGAGTGTCTTCTCTGTTCGGTCTATTTTCGCAAGGTATTTATTGAGAAAGGCTATACCTTTGAAGAACTGGATCTTTCTGAGAAGGATAAACTGTTAGCCGCTTTTGGAAGCGCGATTGCAAAAGACCCTAACAGTCTATCGGATGAACTTTTTGCTGCGCTTCGAAAGCATTTTACATCACCTCAAATCGTCGTGTTGACAGCCTTTTCAGGACAAATGATCGCAACGAATGTGTTTAATAGTGCGCTTCAAATCGAGCTAGATGACAACTTGATCAACTATCAAAAAAAGGACTAAATCATGGGAAACGATTTCAAAGATAACGTGGTGTTTATTACGGGGGCAGCGAAAGGGCAGGGTCGAGCTGTCGCGCTTGCGTTTGCCAAAGAGGGGGCGCATATCGTGGCCTTCGATCTGGGGCAAAAAATTGAGTACCCTGCGTATAATAACGGCAATACAAATGACCTTAACGATCTTAAGGAAGAGGTTGAAAAGCTGGGAGTAAAGTGTTTGATCGCGATCGGGGATGTCCGCGATAGTGAGGCGATAAAAATAGCGGTAAATAGCGCGATCAAGACCTTTGGCAAGATCGACATTCTGTTTAATAATGCGGGGATAGCCGCTTATGGCCTTAGTCATGAGCTGACTGAATTACAATGGGATGCGATGCTTGATATTAACTTAAAAGGCGCGTGGCTAACGGCGAAGTTTATTATTCCCCACATGATCGAGAAAAAGTCGGGCGTCATTATTAATAATTCGTCGATCGCGGGGCTTCGGGGCCTCAATCGGTTGTCGCATTACAGTGCCTCGAAGTATGGCTTGATCGGCTTAACCAAATCATGGGCCATCGAGCTTGCCCCGTATAATATCCGCTCAGTAAGTATTCACCCCACCGGCGTCAACACGCCGATGAATGACGGGCTTGCCCATATGGAGGGCGCCACCGTCGAAGAGATCGCCGAGCGTTCGGCCGGCAACCTGCTTCCCGTCCCATGGATAGAAACCGAAGATGTCGCGAATCTGGTGCTATTCCTAGCTAGCAACAAAGCCCGCTATATCACCGGCTCCCAATTCGTTGTTGATGCGGGGTTGCTGACGGGGTAGGGTCGTTTTCAAAGTGTGGGTTAGGTTAGGGCTCGGAGAGACTAAAATAGTTAGGCTTACGATGCTGATGAGCGAAAGCAATGATTGCAATATGGTCGGATTTTACTGAATAAATTATCCGATATGGAAACTTGCTCATTAATGTTTGTCGGAGATGATTGTCAATTGTTTTGCCCAGACTTGGATATTCCTTAATGATTGAAAATGAACGACTAACCTCTAATGCGAACATAAGTTTTAGTACGGGATTCTGAGAGAAATAGTATAAACAGATTTCATTAAATTCCGTTGAAGCGAACTCCGTAACAAGGATTTTCATAAACTTTGATTAAGTAGTTCCTCAGCTGGTATGGTCGAGACCAACCCCGCATCATAAAGTGCTAATCTGCGTTGTGCCTCCTCATTCCAAAGGGCATCAATCTTGTTATTGGGAGTCGATAAATTATCCATGATTGTTTCTACAACGCGAAGCTGATCTTCGGGTTTAAGTTTAAGGCTTTCAGAAAGCAATGTCTCAAGAGTCATTTTGTCCTCCTACTGTGAATATTATAACCTAAGAATCAAAAAAATGAATCAAACCTATAATTTCCGCTGCGCCACCCCTCAAGTCTCCCCCGAGAGTTGACATCGCCTCGCACGCTCTTTATACTCTTTCTCAAAGTTGATAGGAAAAGTATTCAATTCGTAAGGGGCAGGCTGTGACGAAGAAACTCTCCATTATTGCCATGAGTGGAGATTTTGACAAAGCGATCGCTATTTTTACGTTAGCCTCTGGCGCGGCGGCGGTCGGCTATGAGGTCAATGTGTTCTTTACTTTTTGGGGCCTTGATATCATCAAAGAGAAATCGGGACGAGCCTTTATCGGCAAGGGCCTAATGGCGCGGTTTTTTAACTTTCTTCTGGGTGGTCGAAAGAACCTGCCCCTCAGTCGGCTAAACTTTGCAGGGGCGAGCCCCCACCTGATGACCGCGATGATGAAGGCCCGCAATGTCGCGACCCTCCCCGAGCTCCTTCAAGCCTCGATCGACTTGAAGGTTAATTTTTATGCGTGCGAAATGGCTATGGTGGTCTTGGGGCTTAAAAAAGAAGACTTTATCCCTGAGGTTAAAGACGTCCTTGGGGTGGCCAAATTCCTCGAACTCTCCAACGATGGGCAAACCCTTTTTATATGAGTACGGTTACACTCGATATCACAAAAGAGCATTGCCCCATGACGTTTGTCAAAACAAAGATCGCACTGGAGAAACTTGCGGTGGGTGATACCTTAGAGGTGCTCTTAACAAAAGGGGAGCCGCTCGATAATATCCCAAAAAGTGCAGCGGAGCAGGGGTATCACGTGCTCGGCACCGAATCCGTCCGTGAAGGGGTTTATAAAGTTAGGATTCGCAAATCGGTTTGATAGTGGTAAGTTATGGGTCTAATGGATTTTACCGAAGATCAGCTTCATCGTTATAGCCGCCATATCATTCTCAAAGACATTGGCGTACAAGGGCAAGAAAAGATCCTCAACGCGAAAGTCTTGATCATTGGTGTGGGGGGGCTAGGCTCGCCGAT
This sequence comes from uncultured Candidatus Marinamargulisbacteria bacterium, assembly GCA_903910705.1. Lineage (GTDB taxonomy): Bacteria > Margulisbacteria > Riflemargulisbacteria > GWF2-35-9 > GWF2-35-9 > CAIWAN01. The sequence continues at coordinate 1,827 of CAIWAN010000057.1, read as the reverse complement.
CGCGCTTTACCTTGCCGCGGCTGGGGTCGGGACTATCGGGTTGGTCGATGGAGATCATGTCGATCTATCCAACCTTCAGCGCCAAGTGATCCATTTTACGAGTGATATAGGGAAAGCCAAGGTCGCTTCTGCGGCTGAGAAGATCAACGCCCTAAACCCTGACGTGAACGTCATCACGCATCCCGTGTTGGCCGGTGAGCATAATATGGCTGACCTCATCAAAGATTATGATTTTATCGTGGATGCCACGGACAATTTTGATTCAAAATTTCTCATCAACGACGCGTGTGTGTTGGCGGGCAAACCTTTTTCCCATGGAGGCATTCTTGGCTTTGAGGGGCAGACGTTGACGCATGTGCCTGGCGCAACCTGTTATCGCTGTATCTTTGGTGCTCCACCCCCCAAGGATGCCGTGCCGACCTGTTCACAAGCGGGTGTTCTGGGAGCCGTGGCAGGGATGCTCGGGACGATCCAAGCGACAGAGATCTTAAAATTTATCACGGGTGCTGGCGAACTCCTGACGAACAAACTCCTGATATTTGATGCGGCAACCATGAACTTTCGAACGGTGAATATCAAACGAAATCCTGAATGTCGGGCCTGTGGGGATCAGACATAATCTCGATATCCATGGTCATAACGCAAGAGTCCATCGTTCTTGTTATGGGTATCGGTGTTTCCAATGATGAAGTTAAAGAGTATGAGTTTAAAGAGTGAAAGTTTGTCGAGCCCTAGCGCGGCAGAATACAAATCAATTGCAACCCTCTCTTTTAAGTGCATCCTGCATGTCTTGAAACACACGGTTATTCAGTGCCTTTTTAGCAACGGTTGACTTCTTTTCTGCCTCAATTGCAACCTCGTGGATTAGTTTAGCCAAATCTTCTTCGCGAGGCTCGGCATCACTTGTCATTCTGTATGAGTTCATGTCGGTATTCATGATTTTTCCTTTTTACTCCTTTATGTTACTTGCTCATTACATCATAATCCATTGTTTCCTTATTGAATGTCATGCTCGATTCATATGGATAATTAGTTCCTATATAATTAAAAGTGAGCCGAATATCTTTTAAACTTATATAGAACAATTTATTGTTTCTATTTTTATCTGAATTAAAATATACCCCTTCTAATCCCCCTTTCTCATTTTGATGGATTAAAAAAACGTAACTATGAATAAACCAATTACATATGTTTATTAACTTGATACCAGTTTGTTTCGGTTTTTCCAGATCATATAAGAACTGAATTTTATGCCAATTCATCCTTGTTACATTTTTAACTGATGGATACTCAACAACCTCAATATTTGCTGCCTCAATATTTGTACTAATTTTCTTTGCTTCTATGAGTTTTCTAATTGAATAAAACCCAAGCATTAAAGTTTTCTCGATTGCAATAAGCGATTGTTCATTAAGATTAATTCTTGCCCATTGATCCAGTTTCTTGCGAGACTTAATTAAATCATCCTTCCAATATGAAGATTCCCAAATCACAATAACTCCTTTATGTTATTCAATAGATACCGCTGGGACCGTTTTTGAAAAACCGCTTCTAGTTTTATATCGATATGTTCCAACTTGTCTTGCACACATGTTTGATGGAATCCGAATTATTTGATTGTCGTAATAATTGTTCTTGTCATCCCCAATAAGCAATACAAGATCGTCTAAAGAATCTCCATACATCGCTAGGAGTCTGTCGGACTTAATGGGTTAAAGTTTTGCCCCCCCCCTGTCAATAGGCAGTTTCAGCGATCACCTAAAACCACCGACACATTGTTGCTGAGCTTGGCGCAGGTTGCGTCATAATCGCTGCAAAACTGCAAGC
>CAIWAN010000056.1 GCA_903910705.1 uncultured Candidatus Marinamargulisbacteria bacterium | reverse complement strand
CTTTGAGTTGCACACATGTACCCAAGTGCGACTATGGGCGTTTTTTGAATTTTACAGAAAGAATGTTACAGTATCTATTCTAAGCGTTGTTCTCTTGACGATTTTGTTAAAAATGATTTTACAAAATTAAGCTCATCAATAGGGCGTATTAAAGGCAGCGCATAAGAAGCGGAAAATTGAGTTGAATTATCCCTAATCCAATCAAAAAACAATTTGTAATCCGTATAGACAGCACCTAATGAATCTAATTCTTCTTGAAGCACCTCACCCGAAACTTTAAGCAGCCCCCCCCCACAGTTTTCTTGATAAAGACGCAATGATTGCTCAAATTCATTAAACTCACTATTTAGCTCTGCTGGACGGAGCAAATTCAACAATTCATCAATATCATCTTGCGATATTGGTTTAGTTCCACGAATTTTCAGGATATGATTGAATATTCCATTTTCGCTTTTCTTTTGAATAACAAATCTCGGATATTTCTTGTAAATATTTACAAGCGGAATAGAGTTATCTTGTTGACGACGTAATTTTTGAAAATCAATACTTTTTGGAAGGGTAAATTCTTGGTTCGCATATTTTTTAAGTTGAAACTTAAAGGGATTTGCTTTAACTAAATGCTCTACAAGGGGAAGGTATGAATGCTGAATATTGAAATCACTAGGATCAAAATCCACCTTAATATAGTCACCATGAATAACAATAGTTTCATCCACCGATGATCGAGGAAAGGACAATCCCTTGGATTGATTATACAACTCCTTAAAAATAGCCTCAATGTCTGGCAATTCATTCGGTGTTTTCACTCGAACAGGAACACCATTTATACCAACGACCTTAATTCCTCTATTTTCTTCGACGAACTTCTTCCATGCTTCGATACGTGAACCATCTTGCGAAACCAATCGCGGTTTTTTGCCTTTATAGTAACGATGACTAGCTGCTCCATTTTCATTGATATCATGTTGAGCTTTTGTGCGAATTTGGATTTCAATCTTTTTCCCATCCTTTTCGACAATAACGTGAACATCTTGATAGTTATTATTTCTTTCTTTTATATTTTTCTTATCGATTATTCCATCTTTTAGCCATTTATTTACTGTATCTGAACAGCCATTACTTCCAATAAATATTTCAATATTTTTCTTGGTAGTCCCATCTGCTCTTTTAATAACAGAGTCTTTATTTATATTATATTTCTCAAGTATATCCCTTAAACATATATCCACATCGCCTTCTGAATCGACAATAAAACGCATGGCTAATACATCAAAATTTTCATTTAAAACAGGGTTCGTTGTTTCAAAATTCTCAACAAGGCTTCCCAGTTCTTTTACCCTAAATGAGCCTTGAGCCTTGACCCTTTTTTGCAAGAATTCATCATGTAAGGCCAACAATTCTTGTTTTAAATAATCCTTTATATCATCGAAATTTGCGACTTTATATTTGAATTTCATTTGCATAATGACTGAATCGTGTAAACGTCTTCGTGTTTTTGATGCGACATAAAGCATCATTTCCTTTGACCATATTGAAAGAATGTCGTTCTTATCGTCTTTTGAAAATGAGTCCATTATTTGAGCAAGGGTTGATACATACATTAAATCCTTTTCAGTAGTTAGATGATGAGGGGGGCTTTGAATCGAGCTCATCGCATCAGCAACATACAAAAGAAATTCTTCATAAGAAAACACTCTTTGAGAAAGAGAAACTTTCAAGGACTCCCACGCCAACTCGGGATGTCCTAATGTCTTCTGCATGAGAGCGTCAATATATTTTCTGTTTTCTTGATATTTATTTATAATATCAGACACTTTTGAATATGAATTTGAATCTCCCATGTAAGCAGAAACTGGACCCAACATCAGCGAAAAGGCATTAGTCATCCCATGGAATAATGATGCTAATACATAGGGGATTGATTTATTCACATCCTCAAGTCGACTATATTCCTTCAAGACACAAAGTAGTTGAACATATAAATTTGTTGTTTCAACATAGTGAGCCATTTCATGCTTGATATATTTTCCTTTGGCTTTATCATACTTTCCCAGTTCAACAAGTGCTGATTGGTATGCCGGGTTAGATTCAATCGCTTCCATGAATTTTTGTTCAATTGTTTTTTCTTCAATCGCAATAATTTTATTCATAGCCATACTTAGGTGCTGCCCCAATAGGGACTGGGCAAAACATGGTTTTTTATCTATGAGACTGAATTGAGACTACAAAGCTTGTTCGCTGGCCTCTGAAATGCAGTAAGGTTCAGTGATATCGGGGCTGATTACCGACTCGGCGGCGATGATATCGTCTTTATCGGGCGTTAAGTGCTTAAATTGTCGAATAAGGAGGATCGTTGTTAAAACGAGCGCGGTGATATCCGACAAAGGCATCGCTAACCACACGCCATTGATCCCGAAATAATGGGGCAAAATCAACAATAGCGGAACGAAGAAGATCACTTGCCGTGAAAGATTCAAAAACATGGATTGAGGAGCCTTTCCTATCGCGGTAAAAAAATTCGCCCCAAGGATCAAAAAACCCACAAACGGCATCATCGCCAAATAGATCCGTATCCCATGGGTACCAATAGCAACAAGCGCTTTGTCTTGACTAAACATCTGTATGAAAAAATGCGGGAAAAGTTGGACGATGATCGACATCACAATGGCATGTATCGAGGCGATGGTGACCGAGATCAGGAAGGCTTTTTTTAGCCGATCGATCTTTTTCGCGCCATAGTTGTAGCCGATAATGGGTTGAGCACCCTGACTTAGCCCGATGATCGGCATGACCAAAAACATGGTTACAGGGAAAATGGCCCCAAGCGCAGCCACGCCCATATCCCCACTGATGGCGAATAATTGCTTATTCAGAACCAAGATGACCAGACTAGACCCTAGTTGAAGTGTAAAGGGTGCAAGGCCGATCGAGAGAATTTTTTTGACGATATCTTTGCGAAGCCGCATATTACGGAAACGTAGTCGAATGGTTGTCTTTTTCCCTCGAAAGAAAGACAAAACCCAGATCGCAGAGCAGCCTTGAGCAATGGCCGTCGCAAACGCTGAGCCTCGAATCCCCCATCCAAAAAAGCCGATGAAAACGATCAACAACACGATATTGATCACAGCGTTCATCAGCATGGTCATCATCCCGAATTTAGGATTCCCTGAGGCAGACATGCTTCCATTAAGTCCAAACCCAATAAACTGAAACACCGAGAACGCCATAATAATCTGAATAAATTGTTTGGCATAAACGAGGGCTCCCGAATTGGCACCTAATATTTGTAGAACAGGATCGAGAAAGAAAAGCCCGATCGTTGTGGTTAGAAAGGCAATGATCAACAGGAGTGTAAACGCATTGCCGAGCGCAACTTCGGCTTCTTCCTTTTTTTGTTGACCGAGTTTAATCGAAATAGTCGCCCCTGTCCCAATACCAATGAGCATGCCAAACGCCATCATCAATATGGCCAGCGGAAATGTCAGGGAAATACCGGTAATCGCAAGGGGCCCAACAACCTGCCCGACAAAGATACGATCCACCACGCTATACATCGAAATGACCATCATCCCAATAATGGCAGGGAGAGAAAACTGCAACAGCAACTTACCGATCGATTCCTCGCCTAAACGTTTTTCATTTTTTCTCATTGAGGGTTTTATTATATACTAAGACTGAATTGTTTTACGAAACAATTTTAGTCTTAGTAATACTGAGCGAAGTCGAAGCATACATGAACCCTACGCCCGCGTCAGGAAATATCCATCGACGATACCCCCATATTATCTGCGAATATCGGTCAATGTTACCCTATTATTTCAGCAGAATCTAAGTTAAAATACCCATTATAATCTGCAATTCAGAACGGATATCATGAGAAGACTTATCGAAAAAGACCTGCTTCATTGGAAAAATGTATTTGATCGACTTCCCTTAGTTATTCGTGGAGCTAGGCAGGTAGGCAAATCATATACCATAGAAAAATTTGGGAAGGATCACTTCCAAACATTCGTTACCATCAATTTCGAATTTGAACCCGAATTCAAAACTTGCTTTAACACCTTAAACCCTCACGATATTATTAAAAGAGTTGAAATATTATCAGGCAAACGAATCCTCATTGGAAAGAGCTTGCTCTTCTTCGACGAAATTCAGGACTGTCCCAACGCATTTATTTCCTTGAGATATTTCAAAGAGAAAATGCCGGAACTTCATGTTATTGCAGCCGGTTCATTGCTTGAACTAAGTATGAATCGAGAAGAATTTAGAATGCCTGTCGGACGGGTTCAGTTTATGTACATGTACCCCCTTAATTTTTTAGAGTTTCTTATCGCATCTGAAGAGGCACCCTTACTTGATTATATAGAGAACCTACCCCTAAATAGCATCACAGATAAGGCCATTCACGAGAAAGCTTTGCGTTTATTTCGAGACTATACTTTTGTGGGGGGACTCCCGTCAGTATTAAATATTTACTTCAAAACAAACAGCTATCTCGAAGCACAAAAGCGGCAATCCGAACTAAATACTGCCTATAAACTAGATTTCGGGAAATATTCAAATAAAACAGATATAAAATACATTGAGAAGGTATATGAACGTTTAGGTGCGATGATATCCCGACCCATAAAATATTCAGAGATTTCCAAGGAATATCAAGCTCGAGACCTAAAAAGAGCCATTGTCTTGTTGGAAGAAGCGAAGCTCATTACTAAAGTCAATCAAAACAGCGCAGCGGGTTTACCCATAAAATCAGGGCAGAAAGACCGCTACAAACTTATATATTTAGATGTAGGGCTATATTTGAGATTACTCAATTTTGATCATAACGATTTGTTATTAGAAAAAGATCTTTCGCTTATTAATGAAGGAATCATCGCTGAACAGATTGTAGGACAAGAGTTGTTGTCCTATCAGAATTCACACAATGAACCTGTTTTGTCCTACTGGGATAGAGAAAAACAGGGCAGTTCGGCTGAGGTCGATTATTTATATCCATATCGACAACTAATACTCCCGATAGAAGTAAAAGCTGGAACGACAGGAAGATTGAAATCGATTCGAATGTACTTAGATGAAAAAGGGCTTGATCTTGGAATACGAGTATCGCAGAACCCGCTAAGTTTAATCGACAAAATATTGTCCGTGCCCTTCTATTTAATCAGTCAGACCGATCGATTGGTTTCAAGTGCCTTGTCTGAATGAGCATGGACTAAACCCTACGCCCGCGTCAGGAAATATCCATCGACAGTCGCGGCTCCGGCGTTAAGTAGCGTTTGCTTCAACTCTCGAAACGTTGCACCCGTGGTGTAAATATCATCAACGATAAGCACGTTCGCCCCCTTGAACATCTCTGGCGATGTGACGACAAACACCTGACGAATGAGCTTGGCCCGCTCGTCTTTACCGAGCGTATGGAACGCAGGGGTATAACGACAACGGTTTACCCTTCCCCGCTGTTGTTGAAAGATCAGATGGATCGGGTCACAACCATGCTCAAGGCGTCGGAGCCAATGCGAGGGAACGGGGATAACGAAATCATAGCTTGCATAGATATCCGTATTCACCAACGATCGGATCAAGGGCAACACGTCTCGGCGATGACTAAACTTTAAATCATGAAGCAGTTTTCGATAGATCCCCTCATAGGGATATCCGAAATAGCCGGCTTCAAATCGGGTCAGCTCGGTTTTAACGGGGCGGCAACGACTGCAAATAAGCCCGAGGCTTGCCCTTTGACCACAGCCGACACATCGGCGCGGAAACAACGAATCAAGTAGGCGAGTAAGTACCGACAACAACACGGTCGCGCCCTTCATAGTCAGGAATGATATTGATATTTGAAAAATTTGCTTCAGCCAACAACGACGATACGGAGCGGCCTTGATCGTATCCAATCTCCATCATGAGCTGAACCTCTCGTCCAAAGGATCGAATGTTATCGATGATCTGACGAATAACATCCAGTCCATCCGCCCCTCCCGAAAGGGCTAACGTTGGCTCATGTTCTTTCACTTCGGACGATAGGGTTGAGATAACCGATTCAGCAATATAGGGAGGATTAGATATGACAAGGATCGACTTAGCATCCGAAAGCAGTATAGGCCAAGTCCCCAGTTCAAAGTGAATGGGCACATTATGCTTTGTCGCGTTTTCAGTAGCGACCTCAAGCGCCTCTGGGGAAATATCGACGGCCATAATGGGTAGATCAGGATAAGCAAGTGCCACCGTGATTGCCAAGATCCCCGACCCAGTTCCGACATCTAGCACCGCATCAACCGGATGGGTTTTGAGCCATGATAGTGCCTGTTCGGCAAGGACTTCGGTATCTAATCGGGGGATCAATACTGAGGGCGACACCGTAAACAACCTGCCCATAAAGTCGGCCTCTCCCATGATATATTGAAGCGGTTCGTGTTTGATCCGACGAACGATCAAGGCTTTATAGTCTTTTAATTCTTGCTCAATTAATTCACGATCAAATTGAAGGAACAAGTCCATGCGCTTGACCTTCAAGACATGGCTTAGCAACCACTGAGCATTTAAACGTCCCTCTTCAATCTGATGAGACTCAAAGTAGGTCTCGGACCAGTCTAAAAGCTTTTTTATCGTCCACGATTCGCCCATCGATCAAATCCGTCCTTTCAGGAATTGTTGTCGAACCGGTTCAGAAAACTTTTCGATCGCATAGCGAAGCATCGTTCGCGGCATATCGTGATAATGCTCCTCTAAGAACTGATACTCGCTGTCATAGTCACGATTCCCCACCTCTCGAAGCATCCAACCCACTGCCTTGTGAATCAAATCATGGGGGTGATTAAGCAAAATTTTCGCGATTTTGAGTGAATCCTCAAATTGATGTTGGCGAATAAAATAAAACGTTGAAAGAATACTGATCCGTTGTTCCCATAAGTCGGTTGATGCGGCCAGTTGGTACAAAAGGGCTCGGTCTTTGTCAAAGAAATAATGCCCTAATATTTTGTGAGCCGATGCATCGACAAGATCCCAATTATTAATGGTTGCTGTATTGCGAAGATAGATCGATATCGCAAGCTCTTTGTCCTTTTGACTTCCCTTTTCATATTGATAGGTCAAGATAAACAGGGCCGTCAGACGATACTCATGAATCGGATGTTGTAAGAGTTGCTCGGTCTCAGCAAGCGAAAGGGCGCAATAGTACTGTTTGGCGACGCGACGAAGAGAGGGAACCTGAATACCCGCAAATTGATCCCCTTCACCATAGCCCCCCGAAAAGGCTTGAAAGAATTGCATGAAAATTGTGACTTTTTCGGGGTTACCGAGAGAAGAAAGCTCAGAGATAAGGTTATTAAATGCACCCTTCCGCCCCTTTTCGGGGCACCTTCCCTTAGTAAGGGAAGGATTTAATCTCCCCCTTACCAAGGGGGAGTCCTCCAACGGAGGGAGGGGGTGTGAGGTAGTTTCCCCATAGACATGTCAGATTACAACTCCTTCAATTTTTCGAGATGTTCGGCGGTTATGAGCGCCTGAATGATCTCGTCAATGTCCCCCTGCATGATCGACTCTAATTTATAGAGTGTCAGGCCAATCCGATGATCGGTAACACGACCTTGTGGATAGTTGTAAGTACGGATCTTTTCGCTTCGGTCACCCGAACCCACTTGCGACTTTCGGTCGGCATGTTCCTTGGCGAATTGTTCTTCTTCTTGTTTTTCATAGAGCTTAGCGGCAAGGTGTTTCATCGCCGTGGCACGATTCTTATGCTGTGAGCGGTCTTCTTGGCAACTAACAATGATCCCCGTTGGCAAATGGGTGATACGAATGGCAGAGTCGGTTTTGTTAATATGTTGTCCACCGGCTCCACTCGCCCGATAGGTATCAACCTTTAAATCCTCAGTGCGGATCTTGATATCGACGTCATCGGCTTCTGGAATGATCGCCACCGTCGCCGCAGAGGTATGAATTCGGCCGCTGGCCTCGGTAGCGGGTACGCGTTGAACACGATGGGTGCCACTTTCATACTTAAGCTTACTAAAGACCTTATTGCCCGTTACCTCGATGACAACCTTCGCAAAACCACCCGCATCGGCTTCTGCGGCTTCAACGACTTCGATCGACCACCCTTGAGATGCACAGTAACGCGCATACATGTTATAAAGATCTCGAGCGAACAACGCCGCTTCTTCGCCACCTGTTCCACTGCGGATCTCGAGGAAGGCATTCTTTTTATCATTCGGATCAGTCGGCAATAATTGGATCGTCAAAACTTGCCGGATCTCATCTTCTTTTTTGTTCAACTCGTCAAATTCTTCACGAGCCAGTGCTTCGAGTTCTTTGTCACCCGCCGAATCGATCAGCTCACGTGTTTCGGCCAACTCTTTAAGCACTTGTTTATAGGCTCTGAACTGAGTGACCGGCTCTACAAGCTCGATCCTTTTTTTATTAAGGTCATTGTAGCGTGTCGCATTGTCCGTAACCCCTGGCGCCGACATCTCGGCTTCAATCTCCATGAACTTATGCTCAAGGTCTTGGAACTTATCAACAATTTGACTCGATTCCATACGCTAGATAACTTCCTTAAGGGCACTGATAGCGGCCATAAGCTGCTCATCGTCAGGTTCTTTCGTCGTAATAAGCTGCATCCCTAAACCCGGAAGCAAGAATAATTTTAGAAGCCAATTCTTCGGATGGTTTGCCGCGAACCGAATGATCTCATAAGCAATACCTGAAACAACGGGGAATAGAAGCAGTTTTAAGACGATGCGCATCAGTAAACCTTGCCGTCCGATCAGCGAAAAGATCAAGATCGAGACGATCAGCACCACCATAATATAGCTCGTGCCGCAACGCGTATGGATGGTTGAATATTTCTTAACAGACGCTAAGGTCAAGGGATCATTATGTTCATAAGCGTTAACCGCTTTGTGCTCGGCTCCGTGATATTGGTAAACACGGCGCATATCTTTTGACAGCAAGGTCGAGGAGATAAACCCAATAACCATCGTGAGTCGAAAGAGTCCCTCAAGTAAGTTTAAGGTGATCAGTGGCAACGTGGAATGGGTACGAACCCACGTAAAGAACGAAGCAGGGATAACGACAAAAACAAGAATAGAGACCATCAAGCTGATCACTAAAGAGATCCCAAGCTCATTATCACTGGGCTTTTCGTCCTCGGGGCTGGATACCTGAGCAGAGTAAAGCAGGGCTTTCATGCCAATGATCATCATTTCGATCAACGTGACTGACCCACGAATAAACGGCCATTTAAGGATCGGGAACTTTTTCGACCATCCTTCATAGGGTTTCTTTTCGATGATCAAGACGCGATTGGGTGTATAGACCGCTGTCGCGATAAAATCTTTTCCCTTCATAAGTACGCCTTCCATCAAGGCTTGTCCGCCGATTACTGGAGCCATTTTTCACGAACCTTTCTTCTGACGACTTCGCTTTCAGTACTAAAAACATAATGACCACAAGGGTCTTTTTCGTCGCAATAGCCTAAATGCTGACACTTGGGCTCAAGGAACTCTGCTAGCTCTTTTTGCACCGTGGAAACAGCTTTTCGCATTTCTCGTGTCATATGTTGGATCTCCCATTGGGATTTAAAACAAAGTCTTAGCTTTGAAAAGTTGATCAACTCACGGTAATTCATGGTGACGATGATATTGGTATGAGCAGCATTGGGCAGAATATAGCGTGCGTCTTCGGGCTCGATGCCATCGGCGACAAGCTCTTTATATAGCGAATAGATCTCGGTGATCACGGCTTCAAACTTTTCAAGATTGGCGCCCTTTATTTTCGGCGGGATGGTGATCGCAGGAGCGTCGGTTTTCGAAAAATCGACATAACGCTGAGATTGCTGGGCATACGAGGCGATACGATGACGAACCAATTGATGGGTCAATGCTCGACTGACACCTTCGATAGAAAAGCTAAAAGTGGCGTGTTCGAGAACAGAATGATGACCTGAGGCTAAAGTGCGACGAATGAGCGTCATCATTTTGGCTTCGTCGTTTTGTTCGAGTTCAGTCGGCGGTTTTTGGCTATAACAGGTTCGACAAGCAAGGTATATCGCCTTGATGGGCTCCGGCGACGATTGCAGGAGTGTAACCTTCATGGCGGCAAAAACCGTTACTTCTTGAGCTTGTACTGGCGGTTGAAGCGTTCGACGCGACCTTCGGTGTCGACGATCTTCTCGGTACCGGTATAGAAAGGATGACAGGCCGCGCAGATGTCTACACGGACATCTGCTTTGACGGAGTCAATTTTATAGGTGGCACCGCAGACGCAAGTCGCGATGATCTCTTTGGAATCGGGGTGTATATCTTTTTTCATGATGGGACTTATTATCGGAAATTATCCCAAAAGCGTCAAGGACTAGTTTTGCTTAGAAATATGAGTTCAGCTCTTCAAAAAATTCGGGGAAGACAACCAACGATAATCTAGACAGTTCTCTAATTCGATCAAAATCAAGGTCGATTTTGTAACTGTGAACAAAAAAATGACGGAATTGCATAAATTCTTTGAGGCGATTTGCCATCCCCTCACCAACGATATGCAAATCACAAACTGAAAGAATGATTTGATAATGCCAACGTGCAGCGTCATCAAGTGACACGTTCTTCTCAATAAGGATTTGTTTCATCATATTTTCAGCCCCATGATAAAGGGGTCGACTCACGAAACGGAAAAAATCGTACGTTAAGGAAAATGTATATGTCGGGGTCACCGTAGAAAACGGAATTTAAAGTACGTTAAGACCGAATATCGCAAAAGAGCCTCCAAAATTAAGCGATATGACCACAGTTTATAGATTAGTATTAGTTTGTTGTGAAAAACGTATTAGAGTCGAAATTTAGCCTTTGCTTTCCACTAACGAAACGGAGAATATGGGCGCATAAAATTTAGTCGGGTAGATGAGTAAAACCGGAGAGCTAAATGGGCTTG
>CAIWAN010000055.1 GCA_903910705.1 uncultured Candidatus Marinamargulisbacteria bacterium | reverse complement strand
TATGATCGGCTCCATTCGACAAGAGATCCTTTCAGGTATTCGGGATGACGCAACTTTTGAAAAACTGAGAGTCATAATGAGCGCTTTTCCTGATACGGCTGTGTTGAGGTCGGATTATGAGCAAGCAGCTCGGTTTCTTAACCAATGTCGAGCAAAGGGCATTCAGGGCTCGCATACGGATTTCCTCATGGTTGCGGTTTGTTATCGCCTTAATCTCTTTCTTTTTACACAAGATAAAGACTTTAATAACTTTACTAAGTTTATCCCTATTGCACTGTTGTAGCCCCTCTTTAGAAAAGAGGGGGAGTCGTTTTTTCTAAGAGCCCCCTGATAAAGGAGTAATTACGCAGCGTTATGTTTAACTCGCTTTAATAATCTTTGCTTTTGATTGATTTGAGCTTCGGCAAAAATACGATTAATATCAAAATCGTGACGTGCTGCGATCTTCTCACGAATACGACGAACCTCTTCGACGACAACATCTTTAGACATTACTTCACCTCCTTAATGAGCAGCTCTTCTGGTGTGCAAAGATCGGGGGTAGAGAGGCCTAATCCATGGTTTATCGCTTGCAAATGGCGCCTTATTGATGCATTGGCGAGATGTTTGCAATTCCATGTTAACATGTAGTCTATTTTATGAAATACGGCACAGGCTATATGCAGAGTATCTGTTGCAGCTGAATTAGGGATGCTTAATTTTTGCAAATATATTGCAGCAAGCTTTCTTATCTCATCATCTAAGTCAAGAAGCTCAACCTTTTCTAGAGTTTCAAGCCGTTTGGATGAAATCACCTGATCACCATTAGCTATCTCATCCAGAACAAATTCAGATGTATATAAGGAAAAATATTTGCGATATTTAGTCCACCATGTCCAAGTTAATTCTTGATGTGCGAAAACAATAACATCCCTGCTTGGGCGTCCAACCAAGTAACTTGGGATAGTTGTTTCAATATAGACTGATGGTTTAATGAGCGTCATGGTTCTGTCTCATTTTTAGTATAACGTTTTCTGTATTATAAAGGCAACGCCCGTTTATCCCGATCGATTTGAATATTATCTTTCCCTGCATTTCGTCAGTAGCAAGGGGATCCCACCGGCACAGAGACGCCAAGCCAAAATCTCCCCTAGCCCCATATTTACTTTACACATCTCTCTGTGTAAAATGGATGTGAGGTGATTTCCTGTGGCAACAAATCTAGCGATCGATATTGACTTACTTAATGAAGCTAAACGGATAGGTCATAAAAAAACAAAGCGCGAAGTCGTTAATGACGCTCTTCAAGAATATATTGAGAGACGGAAGCAGCATGAGGCGATTTCATTATTTGGTGCGATTGATTTTGATGAAACTTATAACTACAAGGCGCACAGAGACAAATAGTGAAGGTGCTCGTCGATACATCTGTCTGGTCGCTTGCCTTCCGAAAAAAAATGTCTACGGAACAAGATAATCGTATTGTTCAAAAACTATCAGAACTTATTGATGCGGGCCAAGTCGTTATGATCGGCTCCATTCGACAAGAGATCCTTTCAGGTATTCGGGATGACGCAACTTTTGAAAAACTGAGAGTCATAATGAGCGCTTT
>CAIWAN010000054.1 GCA_903910705.1 uncultured Candidatus Marinamargulisbacteria bacterium | reverse complement strand
TGCCTCAGGCTCGTTACGGCTATACTCGTTGAAATCGACGAGGACTGGTCGTCAGGAAGGAGGTTCTTTCAGGCAGCATGAACACTATGGATTCTAATTTTACAGAAAAGAAGTTGCACAATCAAATATTTAACAGCCTTCAAAATATTAATCATATTTTACCTGAAATGACACCCCAAAATATTTACCCTCGTTATGAAACAACAAATCTTTTTGACGTTTTTGCCATTAAACATGGAGAACACACCCTCCTATATTCGTTTGAACTTGGTGTTTTTTCATTCAAAGGGAAATATTATTCTTTTGAAGATGCTAAACAGGTACTCAGCGAGCCTTTTCCTGTTTTCTTCGAAGCTCTATCGAAAAATAAAAAGGCTGGGTTGATTTATGAACCTATTGCCAAAACATTTCTAAAATCGTTTCACCAAAATCCAGAAATTACAGACTTAAAAACTATCATTTCAAAGGAAAGATTGCTGCAAAGTTATGCGGATTTGTTTGCAAGAAATCAAGTAGAAAAAGCTTATGATTTCTTCTCAGATATCAAAGATGGAGCCATTTGCTTAACCGAAGCTGAGAAGCAACAAAAACTTCCCATTGGCATTAGTCATCTCTTTCAATATCGAGAGTTTGAAATTATGACACCGGCTGTTCAACAAAACATGCTGCGAAATTTATATATATTCTTGGTAAAGTCAGCTGATGATAAGTTCTCTGCTGAGTTTGTAAGAATCTATTCTGTTCTCCAAGAGCATAACTTCTTTCGTTCAGGTGCGGAATGACAAGTTACAAATGTATTAGTCTTCCAGTTGAAGGATATATTTTTGATATTGATGGAACCCTGACGGATAAACAGGGCAATGTTCCCCACGTTATTGAAGATGAGTTTGCTTTAATGATAGCAAGAGGGAAAAGGATTTTTCTTAATACCGCAAGAAGCCTCAAGGAGGTAGACACTTTGATGCATAACATGTCCTCCAAATTAGGCTTATCAAATACTGAGTTGAAATTTATGGCGTTTACTTCCGGCGGGGCTGAAGGTTATTATTTAGTGAACAAAACTATTCGCAATGCCTACTCTATAGTTAGTGATGACTTCCTTCGATTTACTGAGAGCCTTGAATCAGTATTGAGTCATGGCAACGCAAAAATCCATTATACGAACGTTCCCAAAAAACCAACTCAAGCGAACGAAGTATTTATCCATTTTCGAGGGAGCGCAGTAACTCTATATTTTTTTAACTTTAATGAAATGAAATTATTCGAGCAGAGAGTTAACCTTGAATATAACTTGAATTTAATCGGGAATGAGAAAGGTGATATGCATGTCATGTCATCGGGGGTGAGCAAGCTAACGGCAATAGATTATCTGAAAACAAAATTACCCGACTTAAAAATGGTCTATATAGCAGATGCTTTCTGGAAAGATACGGAACTCAATATTCGAGGACATGACTTAGATGTATATGGGGCCGTCCCTTGTATTAATGTTGGAAGGAGACCAGCCTTCTATCCAGATATCATAAATATTTCTAGTAGTGGTGACAATTTGAAGGAACCTTTTGAACGCACACTGCTCGCTCTAAAATTAAACGAGAATTAATCCAAAATCCTAATTAGATTTGTAAATTCATATTCCAAAATATAAATCCGTTTTGAGCTGGACAGACAGCTATTCTCCTGGTTGGGGTTTTCCATATTTCAATAGTGCGAGGTGGGTTCAACATCTAGGCACGGAGGAGGCAAAATATGGAAAAGCAAAGCAGTGCAGTATGTGTGGTAGGTTCGGCTGTTTCGGCAAGGGGGCTAGGTAGCCGCGCCGATGGGCCGCGTATTGTGGGTGTTATAGGTTCCCGTTCTTTGCCGCTTCAATACTCAGAACATGTTGGGGCTGTCGTTGAGGATCTCCTCAAACGCAAAAATCATATCGCCAGTGGGGGTTCGGTGGGCACGGATGAGTTTGTTTTATCGCATCTCGTCCATATCGGCGAGAGTGCCCGTGGCACCTTATACAGCCCATGGAGCACCTATGAGGGTTTCCCCGTCAAAGTGCGTTCACTGACACGTCAGTTCAAGGATTTTGGCGGGTCGATCATTTGCGGGGACTTGATTTTTGCATACTTTGTATCAAGACAAAGTATGGGCAACGACCGGATCAAAGCCAAATCGCACCCCCGATCCCGCCAGCAACGTCCTGTTGCTGGCACAACCAACCGCGTAGAAAGGAGCTATCATGACCGACCTATTTAAAGTCGCCCTCTATATCCGAGTCTCAACCGAACGCCAAGCCAACGAGGGCGATTCGCTCGAAGAGCAAGAAACCGAACTCAAGAAGTATTGCGACTTCCGGCAGTTCAGCATTCACCAAATCTATATCGAACGGGGCAAGTCCGGCGGGAATACCAACCGCCCAGAATATCAAAAGCTCATCAAAGACATTCAGAAACGCAAAATTAATGCTGTGGTGGTCAAGAAATTGGATCGACTCAGTCGATCCCTACTTGATTTTGAAAACCTCATGAATTTGATGAACGAAAACGATGTCGAATTCATCAG